>JALONX010000293.1 GCA_025454695.1 Chloroflexaceae bacterium | reverse complement strand
TTGCAACCGCTGTGGCGACCTGCAGCGTCAGCACACCCTGGCCATTGAGCGTGCCTGCAAAGGTTTTTGCGCCGGGACGTTTTTCCACCGGCATGGCTTCGCCGGTGATGCTGGCCTCGTTCACCGCCGACTCGCCCGCCTGCACCATGCCATCGGTGGGGATACGTTCGCCGGGCCGCACCCGCACCAATTCGCCCACCGCCACCGCTTCCACCGGCACCTCAACCTCTTCGATAGCGCCGTCAGCGCCAGTTGGCCGCAGCACACGGGCCGTCGTCGGCGTCATGTCGAGCAACGCCCGCACGCTGGACCGCGTCCGCCCCATGGCGTAGTTTTCCAGCGTGTTGGAAAGGGCAAACAGAAACATCAGAATCGCGCCCTCTTTGGGTTGGCCCACCACGGCGGCCCCCAGAGCAGCAATAATCATTAAAAAGTTCACATCGAACTGCCGCGCTTTGAGTGTTTCCCAGGCTTTCTGCACGCTGTAAAAACCGCCGCTCAGGTAGGCCAGAGCATAGAGCGCCAGCGGCAGGGCGGCAGGCAGACTCGTCCAGGTCTCAATAATCCAACCTGCCACCACCGCCACCAGCGTCACCGCTGTGAGCCGAATCTTCCAGGGCAACGCGGCCAACTCGGCTTCTTCCGGGTCGGGCGGGGCATTGCGCGGCGTCTGCGGGCGTGTCTCCGGCTGTTTAAACCAGCGAGGATGGGGGAGGATGGGCGTTGTCATGGTGTTGCTTTCTTTCATATCACTACTGCGTGATGGTGCAGATGATGTACCTAAATGTTTGTTTCGCCTACGCGGCGGGCGGCAAGGGGCCGCCTGGCCCCCTGCACCCCTGGCCAGGGGCTACGCCCCTTGGAACCCCAACTTGAGAGAGGTGACAAAGGCTTAACTGGTTGCACATGCCTCTGGGCCTACTGATAGCGCACTCATTGTGAGTACGTTCTTTGTCTGGCATAGCAAACGTTCATTAGCTTCAATCTCGCTTGTACGGCGTGGGCATGAGCCACTTGCCGTGTCGGTGCCACCTAAATCACATGCGGGGGTCTGGGGCGTCAGGCACCAGTGGGGTTGTCAGGGGCTAGCCCCTGACCGCCCGCCGCGTAGGCGATATACGTTAAAGAGCACCACCCTCGCCGCGTAGGCAAACCCGTCGTGAAGCGAAAAACGCGGGTGCAGGGCTTGTACAATGAACCCCGCTCCATCAATAGACGTTGTGTTTTAGCTGAGGACAGCGCCCGCCGCGTAGGCGATAGAAGCTAAAGAGCACCACCCTCGCCGCATAGGCAAACCCATCGCTGTACGATAGACACGGGTGCCAGGCGCAGGCCTGCATCCACAAATGGCTTAGCCTCTACTCAACCGCTCCTTTTGCACCTATTCATTGTGAGAGGTAGCACTACCTAAGAATGATTCTAAATAAGAGTAAACAAAAAAATTTAGCTGTGTTGCGTGCCACGGCAGCGCGGGCACAGGCCATACATCACCACTCCGCGCTGAGTTTCAATCTGATAGCCAGTGCGCTGACCCACCAGCGACACAAGGGCCTCCAGCGTGTCGGTATGCAAGTCAGTAATGGTGTCGCAACGGGTGCAGACCACATTCACATGGGGCCGTAGGTCAAGGTCATAGTGCGTGTGCCCATGGTCAACAATGTCGAGTGCTTGAATGAGTCCAAGCTCCCGCAGTGTGTCAATGGTGTTATACACCGTCGCCTGGCTGATCATCGGGTAGGCGGCCCGCACCCGCTCGAAGACCTCGGCCACGGTGGGGTGCCCGCCATGTTCCACCAGCACCTGGCACACGGCATGGCGCTGTGGGGTGGAACGTTTACCCGCCGCCTCAAGCCGGTCAAGTAGATAATCAATTTGTTGTTGACGGTTGTTCATCATTTAGAACTGTTCTTAATACATCTGCATGGTAGCACCGCAACGCATGGATGTCAAGACTTATACGGTCGGCCGTGTTTTGCAAAGACGCATGACAACTGTGAACGAATCGCACCGAAACGGGCCTATCAGCGAGAGCCGTGCCTACATTGCCTGGCACTGTAGCGACGCCCCGGCGGGGCGTTTCTACAGTGCTATATCAATGCCCAACGGTGCAAGCACTGCTAACACGTCCTCAGCGGGCACTTCGACAAGCGGTTTCCGAGGCTCCCCTGAGCTTGACAAAGGGCTTGACGAGGAGCAGGGCAGGCTCAGCGGTAATATAAAAAACCTCCGCGCCCTCAGCGGTAAACATTTCCGGCTACTACCCGCCGGGCATGTGCAGCAGCAGATTTTCCAGGGCCAGCTGGGGGTTCACGTTCTCGCGCAGCTGGCGGTTGGTGTCGCCGATGCGCCGCACAAAAGCGAAGACCTCGGCGACGGGGTAGCGGCGGGCAGCCTGGGTCAACTCGTCCCGCCGGTCTACATGGGTGATGCTTTGGGGGCAGTTGGCCGCTGTCAGCAGCACGTCGCGCCACCAGCTTTGCCACAGCTCCAGCCAACCGAAGACCGTCTCCTGCTCGCCATTGCGGTATTCTTTGGCCCGCTCTTCGGCCCAGCGGAAGCCGGACGGGCCGGGCTGACCGTGCAGGGCCAGCAGCCCGGCCAGCTTCTCCTGCTGAGTCTGCAACTCGTCGGGCGTTTCTACCATGCGCAAAGCCCAGCCGATGCGTCCACCGCTCCAGGCCGCCAACAGGTCGGCGTCGGCCTCTTCCATGCCAAAGCGGGTTTGCAGCGCCTCGGCCACATGGCGGCGCGGCAGTGGGCGTAGCCGAATAAGCTGGCAACGCGACACGATGGTGGGCAGCAGGTCGGCGCTGTTGGCCACTAGCACCAGGGTCGCATAGGGCGGCGGCTCTTCCAGCGTTTTCAGCATGGCGTTGGACGATTCTTCGTTCAGCCGCTCGGCATCGTGCAGAATAAAGACCCGGCGGCGACCCTCATAGGGCTTCAGGCTAATGTCGCGTTGCCACTCGCGCACCGTGCCGATCTTCAGCTCCTTCTGGCGGGCCGCTTCTTCGGCCTTAAGTCCAGCTCCCTGGCTGGCCATCCCGGCGATGCGCACATCGGGGTGGTTGCCCCGCTCGATGCGCTTGCAAGCGCGACATTCCAGGCAGGGCGCGTCGCCGCCCCGCTCGCAGTTGAGGGTTTGGGCCAGGCGCAGGGCCAGCAGGGCTTTGCCCACCGCCGCCGGGCCGCTGATAAGGTAGGCATGGGCATCTCGCCCGGTGGCAATGCTCTGCCGCAGGTAGTCAACCGCCCATTCGTGACCGATGATATTCCACATGATGATTTACGGGTTACGGGTTATGGGTTACGGGTTAAGTTCAATGCTGTTCAATGCTGTTAACCCCTAACCCCTAACCCATTTTCCGAAAGATGAGAACTGCGTTTACCCCACCGAAGCCAAAAGAGTTGGACATGACCACCTGCAACTCCGCCGGGCGGGCCTGGTTGGGCACATAGTCCAGGTCGCACTCCGGGTCGGGCTGCTCCAGATTGATGGTGGGCGGGATGAGATTGTTGCGCAGGGCCAGAATCGTTGCCGCCGCTTCCACCGCTCCTGCCGCGCTGGTGAGATGGCCAAACATAGATTTGCTGGCGCTGATCGGCACACTGGTAGCGTATTCGCCAAAGGCCTGCTTAATCGCGTTCGTCTCGGCCACATCGCCCGCCGGGGTGCTGGTGGCGTGGGCATTGATGTAGTCTACCTGCTGTGGCCCGATGCGGGCGTGGGCCAGTGCCCGCCGAATGGCCCGGGCGGCCCCCGCGCCGCTGGGGTCGGGCGCAGTTACATGGTAAGCGTCGCAGCTGCTGCCATAGCCAAGCAGCTCGGCGTAGATGCGAGCGCCCCGCCGCCGGGCACTGGAAAGCCGTTCCAGCACCAGCACGCCTGCACCCTCGGCAGGTACAAAGCCGTCCCGTTCCACATCAAATGGGCGGGAAGCCCGCTGCGGCTCGTCGTTGCGTCCCGTCAGGGCGCGCATCACGCTGAAGCCCGCCAGACTCAGCTGGCTGATGGGGGCCTCAGTGCCGCCCGCCAGCATCACCTCGGCCTCGCCCCGCTGAATGGCCGCCGCCGCCTCGCCAATGGCCTGGGCACCGGCGGCACAGGCCGTGCAGACTGCGCTCGTGTAACCGCGCAGCCCCAGCTGAATGGCAACCTGGCAGGCGGGCATGTTGGGCAGTGAGGCCGGGATAAAAAACGGGCTGACCTTCATGCCGCCCTTCTCGATCAGGGTGCGCATGGCCTGCTCGCTGTCGGGCATGCTGGTGGTGCCGCAGCCAATCAACACGCCGATATGGTCGCGGCTGCCGTCGTCCAGAGTCAGGTTGGCATCCTGCACCGCCATGCGGGCGGCGGCCACAGCAAACTGGCAGGAGCGCGACATACGCCGCGCCTCCTTAAAATCCATATATTCCCGTGGCTCAAAGCCCTTCACCTCGGCGGCCACCTGGCAAGGGTAGTTCGTCGGGTCAGCCAGGGTCATCGGGCCGACGGCGCTGCGGCCTGCGGCCAGGCCCTCCCAAAACGGCTCGATGCCAATGCCAAAGGGCGTCACCAGGCCCATGCCCGTCACCACAATGCGCTGGTCTTCGTCCTCATCATCAATCGCCAGGCGCTCGGGCAGGGCCAGCGGGGCATCCTCCAGCACCTCGGCCAGCAGGTGGTCAATCTGGGCTTCTAGCTCTTCCTGGGAAACCACATCGCGGATGAGGGCCAACAGTTGCTGCCGCAGCCTGGCCCGCCGCTTGCCTATTACATGGGTCATACGCGACCTTTCGCGGTCGGAGTAATGGGTGAGTCGAGATGGACTCACGGAAAGAAAACTGTAAATGGTTACGGTATCAGCAAATTATAGCAGCTCCCCCCGGCAGGCGCAATTTGACGACACCAGGCTGGGGGCCTAAGATACGGGCGTTGGAATTGATAATTGACAACCGAGAACCGAGAACCGAGAACCGAGAACCGAGAACCAAAACAAACATTGAAAGGACGCTGCAACTTACGCAGTTCGCAGTTCGCAGTTCGGAATTACGCATCACGCAGCACGTTTCACGTTTCACGCTGCACGTTTCACGTTTCACGCAACACGTTTCACGCAGTACGCAGCACGTTTCACGTTTCACGTTTCACATTGTACTCGTAACTCGTAACTCGTAACTACATTTGAGTATCACCATGCCCTTCATCACCACCCGCCACGGCGACATGCACTATCTCACCGTTGGGTCAGGCCACCCGCTGGTGCTGATCCACGGCAACACCTACACGGCGGCGACCCAGGAACGGCTGGCGCAACGTTTTGCCGATGTTCACACCGTCTACAGCGTTGACCTGCTGGCCCACGGCAAATCGGCCCGCCCGGCGGGGCTGTTTACCACGCGCTACTTCGCCATGCAGGGCGAGGCCCTGGCCGATCTGCTCAGCGGCCTATTTCCGGGGCGGGCGGTGCCGGTGTTTGGCATGAGCGCCGGTGGGATCACGGCCCTGAACGCCGTTTGCCATGTGCCGGAGCGGATTGCGGCGCTGGTGCTAGACGGCATTTTTATGGAGATTAGCCCGGAAACGGTAGCCGCCCACCACCACAGCACCGCCAGCATGTCGGCCACATGGCACCGCTACATGCGCAGCCAGCACGGCGAGGAGTGGTGGGCGCTGCTCAACGCAGGCGTGCAGTCGGCGGTGGAGCAACTGGAGGAGGCGGGCACGATTGTGACGCCATGCCTGGAAACAATTGCCGTGCCGACGCTGATTTTTCAGGGCGGGAACGACCCATTTGTGCCCAACGAACAAGCCTACGCTGTGGCCGAGGCCATCCCCCATGCTCGCGTGGTCTACGACCCGGCGGCGGGCCACCTGCTGGCCTGGAAAGACCCGGCAGCCTTCCGCGAAAAGGTGCGGATTTTTTTGAATGAAGTGTTGTGAGAACGGCTGAAGGCTGAAGGCTGAAACACACTACGTCCTGCGTCCTACATCCTCAATATCTATTTCCAGCAGTCCAGAGTCCCACAGCTGCAAGCGCTTCTGCGTTTCTGTGCTACCCGTCGTCAGACCACTCCTCGCTCTGGCACATAAGCTGCTATTGCAGTCCAGCAGTGACGATTTCAGTTTCCCACTGATAAGTTGTGGCAGTCTCTGCTGCCTACCACGCGAGTGCTACAAGTTTCCATCGCTAGCGTAGGCGGTGAGTCTAGCTGACCCTTTCGCGTGTCGTTGCAAACATCTTCACCTGGTAGAGCCTGAAAAGAAGGAGCGCATCCATGCATTTAGAAAATGGTCAAAGTACTTCCATTTGGGCGGCCTCGGCCAGCATGCCCAGCTATGCCCCGCTGACCCGTGACACCCAGGCCGATGTGTGCATCGTAGGTGCAGGCATTGCCGGGTTGAGCACGGCATACCAGCTAGCCAGGGCTGGCCGCCGGGTGCTGGTGGTGGATGATGGGCAGCCCGGCGGCGGCGAAAGCGGGCGCACCACGGCTCAACTGACCTGTATTCTTGACCGGGGCTATGCCGAAACCGAAGAGTTGCGGGGAGAAGCGGACGCACGGCTCGCCGCCGAAAGTCACATGGCCGCAATTGATGAGATTGAGCGGATTGTGCAGGATGAGCAGATTGACTGCGATTTTGCCCGCATGGATGGCTACTATTTCCTCGCCCCCGACGACGACATTTCAACCCTGCGCGACGAACTGGCCACCGCCCGCCGGGCTGGCCTCGCGGTCGAGCTGATTGATCGCATTCCCCAGCTAGGCTTCGACAGCGGCCCGGCGTTGCGCTTTCCGCGTCAGGGCCATTTCCATATTCTGCGCTACCTGCAAGGGCTGGCGCGGGCCATTGAGCGCATGGGCGGCACCATTGCCAGCGGCACGCGCATTCAACAGGTGCGGGGGGGCCGCCCGGTGCAGCTCGAAACCGAGCGTGGCCTACGTATCACTGCCAACGCGGTGGTGCTGGCCACAAATGCGCCCATCAACGATGTGCTGGGCTATTCGTCGCGGGTCTTTCCCTACCGCACCTACGTGATTGGCGTGCGGGTGCCCCGTGGCAGCGTTGGCACAGCGATCTATTTTGATACCGAAGAGCCATATCACTACCTGCGCCTTCAGCCGGAAGATGGCTACG
>JALONX010000292.1 GCA_025454695.1 Chloroflexaceae bacterium | reverse complement strand
CGCCAGAGCAGCTACTGCATCACCAACGGCAGAAAGACCTTGACCTGACCAGCATTGGCGCTTTTACCGTTAAGCAAAATATTAGTGCCCGCCCCGCCGTCCAGCGAGTCCGTACCCGGCCCACCGTCCAGCACGTCGTCGCCTGCACCGCCGCGCATGGTGTCGTCGCCTGCGCCGCCAGCCAGGCCGTCGTTGCCGTCGCCGCCTTCCAGCGTGTCGTTGCCGTCGCCGCCAATGAGCATGTCGTTGCCGCCCAGGCCGCGCAACGTGGCATTGCCGCTGAAGCCGGAGGCGTCCAGGCGATTGTTGCCGCTACCACCAATCAACTCCGCCGCTTCAAAGTGGAATCTGCGTAATCTGTGGATCATTTCTGTTCACATGCTGGGTTTTGCCCAAATTCCGTATTGTGACAGCAGCTGTCACACGCCCCGTGTATAGTTTCCCCAACAACGCATGCGAGATTGTTGCTAGCACACAGCCGTAACCCGAAACCAGAGTATACAAACAGGTGCGAGATGACAACATCAACCGCGATTGCGGCTCCCACTGGCGAGCCGACCGAGCGCCGCCGTTTCCAGCTGACCAACCTCGACGGCAACAACAACAAATTCTACCTGGTGGAAACCTGGGCCATGCCCGATGACCAACTCTTCTTCCGGGCCACCTACGGGCGCGTGGGGGCCAACCCCCAGATTGACGAAAAACTAACCAGCGCCGCATGGGTCGAGCGCAAGATCCGCGAGAAGCTGGCCAAAGGCTATGTGGAGGTGACCCTGCACCGGCCTACCGTGGTCGCCACCGCCGCCGTCCCAACCCTCACCCTGGAGCCAAAACTTCAGCAACTGGTGGATTACATCTATGCCGAAGCGGGCGACAAAATCGCCTCCTACCTGGCCGTGGGCGTGGATGCCCTTTCGCCCGACCAGATTGACCGGGGACGCAAACTGCTCACCCTGGCGCAGCAGCAGCACGGCGACTGGCAGCAGCAGCAGAGCCAGGCCAGCTTCCAGCTGCTGGCGGGCACGGTGCAGCAGTATTACAACGCCGTGCCAACGCAGCTGCCCGCACGCATTGAACGGCAGCAAGTGGTGGAAGATTTTTGTAAAGCGTTTGATGAGCAAGAAGACCGCCTGAACCAGCTGGAAGCGGCGATTGCCACCCTGGCGGTGCAGCGCACCAACCCGCAGGTCTCCCGCTACGAGACGCTGGGGGCGGAGCTGGCCCTGCTGCCCCAGAACGCCACGGCCTACGGCGAGATTATGGACTACATCGAACGCACCATGGTGCATGGCTACAAGGTGCAGGTGCGCGACATCTTCACGGTGCAGGTGCCCGACGAGCGGCACGACTACGAACAGAACAAGATTGGCACAAATAATAAGCAGCTGCTCTTCCACGGCACGGCGGGGCACAACGTGCGCCACATCATGCGCACCGGCCTGATCTGCCCGCGCACGCCGAGCAACGGGCGCATGTTTGGCCACGGCATCTACTTCGCCAACAAGGCCACCAAGTCTACCAACTACTGCTCCAGCAGCACCCGGCGTGCGCCCCACTTTCTCTTTCTGGCCGAGGTGGCCGTGGGCCGACAGTATGTGGCAAAAGACGCCATGCCCGACCAGCGCAAAGCACCGATGCTCCACGACTCGGTGTGGGGCAAGGCTGGCCACACCGGGGCCTGGGCGGGCAAGCTGCAATTCGACGAGTTTATCATCTACAACAACGCCCAACAAACTCTGAAGTATCTGGTAACGTTTGATCGGTAAGGCGGGGAACAGGCGACCGAAGACCGGAGACTGAAGACCGGGGCCAGTTGTGCGAGCTACATGTCCAAACAACACGCACAACCACAATAGACGCTAAGGTCAGCAGAAGCATGTCCATCTGAGACCCCTTAGCGCCTTTGCGAGAGCTTCGTCCGAAAGACTCACACCAGGGCCCAAAGCTCGCTAAGGCAGACAAACAAACCTTTAAGATCCCTTAGCGAGCTTTGCGGCTTTGCGAGAGCTAAAAGCAAGAGTCAGCAATCAATTCTACGAGGTGAAACACGGAACTGGGCACATGGGTTGAATTCGAGACAATTGTGGTGAAAGAAGCGACCGCCAGCGGCAGCCAGCCCGCCACGCAGAAGCTGGGCCGGGTGCGCCGGGGCATGGTTATCGGCGAACGGCAGGTGTACGACGTAGCCAGCGGCGACCCGCCGACACTGAGCAACCCGCGCACGGTGTTGCTGGTGGCGGTGTCGCTCCACCGCTCCTATCGGGTCTTCCCCGGCGATGCAACCGCAACCACGCCGCCCAGGCCCCGCCGCAAGCGCAAAGCGGCAGCGGCCCCGGTGGCCACCCTGGCGCTGAGCAACAACCAGCCCAGCCTGGGTGCAACCATCAAGCTAGCGGCGGGCAACGGGGCGGGCGGGCGCTTCATCCTGCCCCAGGCCGACCTTGAGGTGCTGGTGGCCGATGCGATCAACAGCCGGGTGGCGACGGGTGCTATGTTCACGGCCTACGATATTACCCTGGCCCTACGCGACGCCAATGTGGCCTACGACATTGGCCACGACAGCGTGCGCAAAACGGTGCATGCCCAGATGCAGGCCATCGTCGCCAGCGGCCTCTACCAGCAGGAGTCGGCCAGCTTCCCCGGTGGCACCACCGCCCTGCGCTACCTGCCGGGGTAGACCATGTGGCAATAACCTAGACCCACGCAATACGCCCCGTGAGTTTGGGCCTCACGGGGCGTACCATAATTCAGGTTCGGCACAGCTCTTGCAGCATGCATCCATCAACATCAATTGTTGGAATGGAGCTGCCGTGACGCTGAACGCCACATCTGCGCTGCCACTGGTGTCGGTCATTATCCTCAACTTTAATGCACGAACGCTGTTGCCACGGGCGGTTGAGTCTGTGCGCACACAGGAATACCCCGCCATTGAACTGATCCTGGTGGATAACGGCTCGACGGACGGGAGCCAGGAACTGCTGCGCCAGTATGAACCGACGGCAACCGTGCTGGCCCATTCCACGAACCTGGGCTACGCGCAGGGCATGAACACGGGCTATGCCGCTGCCCATGGCGAGGTAGTCGTGCCCTTGAATGTGGATGCCGTCCTCCACCCCACCTTTCTGCGGGCGGCCCTGGCCCGCTTGAGCCAGCATCCCGAGGTGGGCGTTATCGCCGCCGAAGTTGTGCGGGTCTCGGACACAGGTGATTGGCGCTTCTGGCAATCTCGCCTGCGGCTGCCTTCGGAAGGGGGCGTGGTGAGTCTCACGCCGCTGCTGCGGGTGCAGGTGCTCGATGGTGCCCCCGGCGACTGGCGGCCCTCATTTAAGGCCAACGGAGCCTGCCCTATAATACGGCGGCAGCTGGTGAGCGACCTCCAGGCCCGTTTTGGCGTCGGGCCGTTCGACCCCGTGTTCGATACCTATGGCGAAGATGTGGACTTTGCCTTTAAAGCCTGGGCGCTGGGCTGGCGCACCATGTATGCCCGCGAGGTACAGGCCGGGCATGTGCGCTCCTACGCCTCGCCCCTTGAGCTACCCAACAAGCGGGGCCGCTTGCGGGTGAATCTGCTGGCGGAGCGCTACATCAACGCGGTGCGCCACCTGCCTGCGGCCCACGCCCTGGCGGTTGTCGTTGTAGCCCTGCGGGAGGATGTGGCCATGGTGCGGCGACAGACTCAGCGAGGCGATAGGGAGGCTGCCCGCGATCTGCGATTGGCGTTGCAACGGGTTGCCTGCCTGGGGCCGGGGTTGCTGCGCTTCCGCCGCCACCGCACATGGGCACAGATTGACTTCCCCACGGCGGTCTACTGCCAGCGTGGTGCGCCGCCCGGCCACAACCTGGCCCCACGGCAGGCGGTGCGCCACCTATGAGCCACCCCTGGCTGAGTAACGCCATGCGCCGCATGCTCTGGCCACGGGTACCACGGGCGCTGCGGAGCCGGGCGCTGGTCTACACCCGGCTGGCCCGGCCCTTTGCGAGGCTACTGCCCCCCGGCAACGACCCCCGGGTAGCCGCCTCGTTTGCCTTCTACGGAGCCGCGCCTCAGCTGGAGTACATGCTCGCCTACCACGCGCCCGTGCAGATTGAGCCAGGCTACGGCTTTGCTATGCAGCATGGGCGGCTCATTCCCGAGTCAATGCCGTACCACGAAGCGGTGGGACTGCCGCCGCTGGGGTGTGCGCCGCCGAGGCGGGGCGTGCAGCATGAGGAGGCGGTCATCTCGCTGCGAGAATTTGGCGACACCAACTACTACCATTTTTTCTGCGATGTAATCGGGAAGTTGGCCCAACTCGCGCCCTGGTCGCTCGATCCAGCGGTGCCGCTGCTGGTAAGCGAGCGCCTGGCAGCACAGCCCTACTTCCAGGCGGCTCTGCGCAACGGGCACCTGGCAGGGCGGCGGGTGCTTGTGCAGCAGGGCTGGATCGAGGCGGGGCGGGCGATCTTCTGCAAGGCCATGCCCCACAGCAAGGCAAGCTTCGAGCTAGGAGCTGCCTTGCTGGGGGCACCTCCGGCAGCACATGGCCAGCACGAGAAGATCCTGCTGACACGGCGACCCGCACGGGGCCGTTTCCTGGCCAACGGCAGGGAGGTGGCCGCCCTCTGCCGAGCCTACGGCATTCGCCCGGTGGACACCGACGACCTCAGCCCTGGCGAGCAGATGGCGCTTTTTGCTCAGGCCGGGCTAGTGGTGGGCATCCACGGAGCCGGGCTGACGAACCTGATCTTTCGGCGCGGGGCACCAGCCTGCCTGCTCGAACTCTTTCCCGCCGACAGCATCCCACCCCACTACTTCTGGCTCTGTCACAGCTATGGCTACGGCTACCGTGCCCTGGCGGGCAGCCCTCGCACGCAGCATGGCGCGTTCACAGTGAGTCTGGCAGCACTGCGGGGCGCTTTAAAGGAGGTGCTTGGCGGGCAGCCTGGCAACTGGTGATCAGAACTGCCGATGCCCGTCGGCAGCGTCATTACCGGGGAAAAAGGGAATATCGGGAGCAGGAATGGTGGGCGGCGGGCGACCCGGTGGGGCTTGGCAGCGGTGAAGACGCAGGGGCGGCACACCTACCGATTGAGATGATACAACAACAGCTTGGTTTGTACCGGGCTAGCCAGAGTTTGGGCCAACACCACTAGCGCCGCCGGGTCGGTTGCGGTAGCAGGCAGTACATCAAGGTCATACACGCGGTAGCCCTCCGGTATGGCGTAGATTGCTGCGGTCGTCCCATCGGGAGTGAGGGCATGCACGGCCTCCTTCACGGCCACAAACATCTGCTGCCCATCGGAGGCCAGCCCGCGCCACGGCAAGTCCGTTTGTACACTCCACTGCACCTGCGTGGGCCAGTGGAGGTAGCCAACGCGCCGCACCCCCTTTTGCCAGCCCTCACTGTAGAGGAAAAACTGCTTCTCCTGATCAATGTGTTGAATATTGCGACCAGTTCGACCTAAAAAAGCCGTTGCCGTGCGCCAATCGCCATAATGCTGCCTGGTGTAGATAATGTGTAACTGTATGAATTGCCAGTCGCCGTTGATGCCCCGCAAGGCATAGAATGGGGGCACTCTATCACTGGCCAAAATCAGTTCGTCGTCCCAAATGTAGATCAGATTGTGCAACCGGCGGATGGGTGGAAACGGTATTTCTTGGGCTGGCTGCTCGCTATGCACAGCAAACCAGGCTGCAAAACGGTCGGTGCTGGTTGGATCCTCACCATCCCCTTCGAAGAACGCAACGAGTTGGGTACCATCCTGAGCGAGGCACCACATGTCCGTCCCGCCTAAAGGTGTGTAGCTCGGTGGATAGGCCTCCCGCCAGCGCACCACCCCACTCCACGGGTCAACCAGCTTCACTCCTACCAATTCGTCGTTGAGGAGTACTAATGCGCTGTTGGGACAGCGTTGCATGCGGTAGCTATAAGTGTCTAACACCGTCGTGTGATGAGGAAGTATCGTATTTACTATCATGTACATTCTCTTCGGCGATTACAGATTTAACCGGCGACCCGACTCAGGGCCGTAAATAGTTTGACCAGTTTGGGGATCGATGACGCCAATATGCCTTCCCTGACTATCATAGACCTCAATTTCTGCTGACTCGCCTTTGGCAGTCCGATCAATATGGTAGTAATTTCCTTCCTTATCTCGATACACTTGTTCGTAATGTCGAGCTAGAATGCCAGTACGGGTGAAACGATTTTGATCTGCAAGAATGGTTTCGTGTGGCAATGGTGCTCGTTCATCACGGATATAGTCTGGTTGCTCACCTGGTAAAGGCGGTGGTATGATGCTCCCTTGAATCTGCCGCTCAATATCGCGCACATCTTTTTCAATATCTGCAATCTCATCTTCATACAGCTTTCGTATGTCGGGGTCATCAATCGCTGGCAAATCTTCAAGTAGTTCTTCCAGTTGCCGTTGTTTAGCCTCTATTTGATAGGTGTATTCCCCTTTCAGCTCTGGGTTTTGCTTAAGAAGTTCCGAAGCATCGTGAATGGCCTGACGGGCTCCCGCCTGCTTTTCTTCGATGGTGCGAGTATCCTCTGACTCCTCAGGTTGCGGCTCCGAACCTTCCGGCACTGGTTCTTCTGGCGTCTCCTCCTTTTTGTCCCCCGCCTCCATGCGCGGCCCGTCGGGCGCAAGACCGCCTGGCCTGCCGTCATTGTACCCCGGATTGTCGGGATCGGGAATAGGAGTGCCCACGCCCGGCGCACGGCCGCCCGGTGGTGTTGGCTCCGTGCCAGCATCTTCCTCGTCCTCCGGGCGCAGGCCAGGGCGCACCGGCGGGCGCTGGATGTCATCATTGCCGGGGAAGAAGGGGTTATCCGGGTCGGGCACGGTGGGCGGCGGACGACCCGGTGAGGCCGAACCGGGCGTGCCGAACCCTGGCGGCAGCCAACTCACCCCGTCATCGCTGGGCGGCCAGATCGGGAACAGCCCACCCTGTTCCGGGTTGGTGCCTGCCCATGGGCCAGGTGGCGGAGGCGGTGGGTCGAAAATACGGGGGCGGTCATCTTGCGGCGGCGGCGTGGTGATCAGCGGCCCGTCCCGGTCGGGCCGCGGGAACGTAATCCACGGCCCGCGCGGGTTGGGCGGCGGCGTGGTGATGAGCGGCCCATCGTCGCGGGGCGGTGGGTCGG
>JALONX010000291.1 GCA_025454695.1 Chloroflexaceae bacterium | reverse complement strand
GTAGGATTTTATGGAGATTTGGAAAGTTTCGTCATTAGCGAACACGAGCTACAGTTGAGTTAACAGGTCAGTTGCTCGGTGAACAGCTATCACGTCATGCGTACTGTCAATATTCCGTTCCACGTACATTCCGAGCATAACTGACTCTTCCGCTGACTCCGCCCAGAAAGAACTTAACCTAGCCGTCGTTAGTCCATGTAGTTGAGATATCCACGACGTCTGAGCGTTTAACGCTGTCAAGAACATACTCAGCTCAACAGCGAACTTCTTGCCAACAATGGCGTCCAGTTCGTCTGGCAGCACAAAGCCCAGGTTCGTCAGCAGGCGGCTGCGTGCGTCGTCTCGGCCATAGACCCACAGCGTCTGGTAGGGCATCACCACCACGGCCCGTGCGCCGTCAAATTCTGGGTGTGCGGCCCGCGCCGCCGCAAAGCGCCCTTCAACATCGGCCACCAGCCGGGCGGCCTCGTCGGGCTTGCCAACAATCTGCCCGACTGTCTGCGTCAGTTCCTGCCAGGGAACGCCGTAGTTGGCGTGTTCAGCGGGCTGGGCCACCACCGGGGCGATCTTGCTTAACGTATCGTATTGCTCCTGGGTCAACCCAGCATAGCGGGCCAGGATGAGATCGGGCTTGAGCGCCGCAATCGTTTCGTAGTTCATCCCCTGTGAGTCGCCGACGACCGTTGGCATGTCGCCGGTGAGCTTCGGCGTGGCCCAGGGCCAGAGTGCGCCAGGATGACCGCCAAACCATTCGGTTGTGCCAACGGGCGTGACGCCAAGGGCCAGCAGCGCGTCCTGTTCGGTCAAGCCAACGGTGACAATGCGCTCAGGAGCAGCATCAAGCGTTGTGCTGCCAAAGGTATGGGCGATGGTGAGCGGGAAAGCAGAGGTGGCAGGTTGGGTTGCGCCGAGAAGGGCTGCCACCTCCTCCAGCACGAACTTATCGGTATAGGGCGCGGTTGATGCCCTGGTGCTGCCAAACACCTGGTACACCACGCGGACATCTTTGCGGGAAGCCAGCACGGTATCAAGAGGATACTCGGGCCGGGTGCCATCGGGCCGCAATGGGCGCAGCACAACCAGTATATCGGTTTCGAGCTGAGCTGCGCTCTCGGGCGAGATCGGCGCTATGCCATTCTGGAAGGTCACATCAGCCGGTTCAAGCACGGTGAAGCCAAGCTGCGTAAACGGCTTTGAGCCATTCCAGTCATTACCAAGCAGCATGGTGCCATCGCTGGCGGCAAAGGAATAGACCAGCAGTACCTTCGGTGTCTGCTTCGCCACTGGTGCCAGTTGTTCGGCCAACGTTTTGATCGCCGTTTCGTAGTCGGCGGTAAACGCCTCGGCCTCTGCTGGCCGATTGACCAACAACGCGAGATCCTGCAAGGTGGTGCGCCAGTAGCCCGCAGCGTTGACATCAATTTGAAAAGTCGGGGCAATCTGCCGTAGTTCAGTCAGCGCCTCTTCGCTATAGGTGACAATCAGGTCGGGCTTGAGGCGACTGATGGTCTCCAGTGATGGCGTGGCTGCCGCTCCGACAAAGGTGGGGTTGCCGATCCGGTCGTTGGGCAGGAAGTTGGCCTGGGTGTAGCTAGCGCCGATTGGGACGCCGTCAACCCGATCCGAGCCGTAGCCAATTGGCTGCACGCCAAGCACCACAAAGAAGTCGAGGCACTCCTCGCCAAGGGCAACCACACGGGTGGCCGGGCTTTGCAGTGTGACCGCATTCCCCTTACTATCGCGGACGCTTCGTTCCGTGGGAGCCGATTGCGTTGGCGCAGCTGGTGGTGCAGCTGGTGGTTGGGGCGCACTGGCGGGTGCGGTCGTCGGCTGTGCCGCTGGCTGCGCCCCACAGGCGGCGAGCAGCGCAACGCCACCGCTAGCGGCGAGGGCACGGAGAAAGCGACGACGGGTGAGTGTGGAAGAAAGCGGACGGGACATAGCTGGTTCTTTCTAGGTCTGGCGGCGCGGCTCTGCCTGGAGTCGTCGCCGCCGTTCAGGATGACAGTACACGACAGGTGAAATGAGCGAAACATACGTGAGCGATTACGGTTGAAACCACGTGCTTTCCGAGCGCCCTGGGGCAACCATAAGTTCCGTGTCAATGGGCCAAATTGGGCACGCGCCTATGCCAGCAAGCTCGCCAATTGATCAACAAAAATGGGAATGGATAGGGCCGACAGGTAGTAGACGACATTCCCATCAGCCGGAAATACAAAGGTGCCCCCGGCAGCGGCAGGGAGTTGTTTCACAACTGGCGTGTCGAGAAACGACTGCACACTGGCCGGGATAGCTTCATTTGGGTCTGAGATGCGCCATGTATCCACGAGTACGATCAGGAAATCGCCGGTCGCCTCGGTAGGAAGGCTTTCAAGGGCAATATTTTCACCGTACAGGTCACCCGTTTTTGCGATTGGCGCAAAGCCAAGCTCGGTGAGCAGCCCACCGACACTCGACTCACGGGTGAGGAGCGATATGGTTCCTTCAGCAGCCAGATACAGTAGACAAGGGGTTTGCCCCTGGCGGTTGGCGAAGCGTGCCTTAAAGTCGGCAAAGCGCTGTTCGAGGTTGCGAATAACCTGTTCGGCCTCAGCATCTCTGAACAGTGGCTGGGCAACCTGGCGCACAATCTCGCGCCAGGGCTTGGTTGAATCGATAAACACGGTCGGGGCAATCTCCGCCATGCGGCGCTGATACAACTCATCGCCCCAGCCGGTGAGAATAAAATCAGGCCTGGCTGCGGCCAGTTGCTCAAAGTTTGGCCCTTCCGTAAAACGGATTGCTGTGGCCGTCGCAGCCGCCCGTTGGTCGGCCCGCAGCTGAGAGTCGCCATAGAGTTCAATGGAGGCGGGGACGACGCCGAGCGCCAACGCATTATCCATGTCGGTGCCGCCGCTGGCGTGCAAGCGTTGCGGCGGTGCGCTGAGGGTGTATGAATTGCCCAGTACACCCGCGATGGTGCGTGCTGGGCCCGTGGGAACCGCCGTCGGTGCGTTTGCGCCCGGTGCGCCACATGCAGCCAGGGCGGCAGCGCCCAGCAGCCCGCCCGCGCCGATGATGAAGCGGCGGCGAGTCAGGTTCTCAAACTCCACCACGTCGAGGGCTGTGTCATAAAGGTCAGTTGGTTTGTAGGCACGAATTGCCATCATCGTTCTCCTGTGCGGGTTACTTGAGTAGATACTGTTCCAAATCAGCGAGCATGGCCTGTGCAGCCAACACCCCCCAGCCAATCCAGTGGCTGCCGACCAGATGCACATTGCCGGTCTGCACGGCCTTGAGCGTTTGCCAGATCGGCGTTTGCAGCAGTTCTTCACGCTTCTCGCGCACCTGCTGGGTGTTCTGGGCCGAGATTTCCTGCTGCCACACAAAAATAACATCCGCATCAATTTGTGACACCTGCTCAAGTGAAAGCGCACTCTTCGTCCCGGCGATGGCACTGTCCAACGCATCAAAGCGTTGTACCCCGGCATCGGTGAGCACGGTGTAGGGAAAAAAGCCCGGCGCATCAAGCCAGAAACCATCTTGCCGACTGCGCATGGTGGCAACCACTGGCGCGGGGTTTCGCGTCGCCAGGGCTTGTTTCAGGGCAAGCGCCCGCTGTTCATAGTGGGCCAGGGCCTGATCAATCTCAGGGCGCTTTGAAAGCACATCAGCAAAACTGCGGGCAACCTCTTTCCATTGCCCGCTCTGCTGCAACTCAAACATCACTGTTGGCGCTATCTGCTGCAAGAGAAGGTGCGAGTCTTTCAGCAGGGTTGTACCGAGAATGAGATCAGGCTGAACCTGTGCCACTGCTTCCAGGTTTGGCGGAATACCTACGTCTTGCACGCTGTTCATCGTGTCCGCCCGGTCAGGGTAGTTGGCTTGAAAGATGGGCAGGGCCACAGCTGCTACGGGCTGCATGTTCAGGCTCGCCAGTGTCTCCAGGGCATACGGGTCGAGCGTAACGATGCGTTGGGGGTTGAGCGGCACATCTGCCTCACCAAGGGCGTGGGTGATGCGACGGGTTGTGGCGCTCGGCGCTGGTGGCGCTGCCGCCTGTGGCCCGCCGCAGCCCGCCAGCACCAGCGCCCCCGCGCCGATGAGAAAGCGGCGGCGGGTCAGGTTTTCAACGGCTTCTACCTCCAGCGTGGCGAGTTCTGGAGCGCCACATGCAACTGGCCGAAAAGAACGAACCGATTGTTTCATCTATACCTCCTTGATATGCTTGCGTTACTCTGGCGATGGTTCCGGCTCTCGTGCCGGTGGCACCACCTCCTCCGTTAGCGCCTGCCGCCGTTCTCGCAGCAGCCACAGGTTCGGCATCAACAGCGTTGCGCTCACCAGAAAGGCTGCCCGCAACGAAACGTTTCCCACCGCGCCCAGCGGCGGCCCACCCGCCAGCTGGCCGAGCGCATCGCTCTGCCCGCCCAGCGACAGCACCGTCGCCCGCACCCGTGAGTCGTCAATCTGGGCATTCTGCCAGACGTTCAGCAACGGCCCAATCAGGCTGCGGGCCACGCTGAAGCTCACAAACACCAGCATGGCCACGGCGATGTGGGGCGCTAGCCCATAACCAAACAACGACACCACCATCACCGCCGTGAAGATGAAGATCAGCCGGTTTGTCTGACGCTGGTTGCCAGCCTGCATGCGGCGGCGCAGCAGTTCGGCCCCCAGGATGGACAACAGCATCTCGGTGCCGCGCAGTGCTGCCAGCGCCACCAGCGGCATGCCCTGAGTCAGCGTGGCCAGGTCGAAGGTGATGAGCATGTGGGCCTGCCAGAGCCGATCCCAGGCTTCGCTGAACAACCCGAAGAAGAACAGCACCGCCAGCAGCCGCAGCAGTGCCGGGCGGCGGCGCACCACCCGCACACCGTCGCGCAAAGTAACCGTAAGCTTGCGCCAGGTGCTACGTTCATCGGCGGCGGCGCGGTGGAAGTGGCGTTCGGGCATGGCAATCATGCAGTAGACGGCGCAGGCGGCAAACAACGCCCCGCCCACCAGCACGGGCAGGCCCAGGGCAATGCTCCCCAGCCCGGCGCTGCCAACCAGCCCGAACAACGCCGCCACCCGCGCCACCTGCTCGCCCCGCAGCAGCGCCGGGCCAAGCTGTTCCTGCCCCAGTTCATCGGCCAGCCATGCGTCGTAGGCCCCGCTCAGGCATGTCACGCCCACACCCCAGATCACGGCACCCGCCACGGCCATTTCAAAGGTAGGCACCAGGGCTTGCAGGGTATAGGCCATTCCCGTTAGCCCAAAGCCGATAATCACCGACAAACGGCGACTGACCAGATCGGCGATGACGCCAGTTGGCACCTCGCAGAGCAGGATGGTGATTTCAAAAATGCTGCCCACCAGCACCAGTTGTAGCGGCGACATGCCCACAACACTGAGTTGAAAGACAGTAAAGCCCGTCCAGATCAACACGTCGGCCAGGTCGGCAACGAAGCTCAGGACGAGGTGGGCACGATAGGCTGGACTCACAAACGTTTCTCCGTCGCCCGATTATTGGGCACATGCAGTGGCAGACACATTCCTCGGAGCGCTCGCCTGGGGCGCAGCCCCGCATGCGGCGAGCAGGGCAGCACCTCTGGTTGCCACCAGTGTACGGAGGAAGCGGCGGCGAGAGCCAGAAGCGATGCGGTTTTCTTGCTCACTCGGTGAGCAGCGTGGATACCTCGGCTTCACAGTGCGTATTCTTTCTAGCGCAGCGCTTGCGCAATCGTATCCAGCGTCGTGTTGAGACCAACGTAGCCATACCCACCACGGGCCATCATGGCGTCCAGCTCAATCACCCGCCCCTCTCTAACTGCTGGGATGGATTGCCAGATGGGCGAAGAGGTAATATCTTTGACAATTGGGCCTGACTGTTTATCGCCTAGCGCGGTGCCGTCGGCAAAGCGTAGAAACAGGACAGTATCGGCATTCATGACTGTGGGTAGCTGTTCCAAACTCAACGTTGGGCTAAAATCTTTCAGCGGCTGGCCATCAACATCGGTTGGAACAATTTTCCAACCAAGACGTTCGGCAAGATAACCGGTGATATATTCTGGGCCGTACAGATTGAAACTCGGCTCGAAGGCGTACAAAAGCACAATTACACAGGTTTTTTCCGTGACATTGACTTTAGCCGCAACTTCATTAAGCTTTGCTTCCCAGCGCTGAATGACTTCGTCGCCTTGCGTCTGGCGGTTGGTCGCATCGGCAACAAAGCGTGTGTAGGCAGCGGGATCTTTTCCCAATGAAGCGGCAGTGAACTGAACGGTTGGCGCAAGCGCTGAGAGCTTGTCAAGACCGGGGTCGCTGAAGTCCTTGTTGTAAAAGATAAGGTCAGGCTTCTGGGCAGCGACCAACTCCAGGTTGGGTGCTAGTGAGTCCCCCACAGGCGTGATCTGTGTACCAACATTCCCAAGCAATGCCGGGAAATTGCCGCCGACAGTTGTGATATCGGTTGTTGCACCGATCGGCACAAGCCCCAGCTCGACAAGATGGAAAATAATTTCGCCGGGATCGAGCACGATCACGCGCTGCGGTGCCGTTGGCACATCTACACTACGGCCTGTTGGATCGGTGATTTGCCTGGTAGCCGCCACCGTTGCCGTCGGCACTGCGGCCTGCTCTTGCGGCCCACACCCCACCAGCGCCCCTAGACCCAGCGCCCCTGCTCCGATGATGAAACGGCGGCGGGTCAGCCGCTCGGCGAGTTCGATCCGTTCGATCTGGCTGAGGTGTGCTGCACCATGCTGGCGCAAGAGATGAGCAATCTCGATCAAGCTCAATCCAGCAAGGTTGAGGTGGTCGAAGCGGGCCAGGTCGCGGTCGGTGGGCGTGGCAGTTCGGGTGGTCATCATCATTGCTCCTTGTCTATGCTCCAGGCTGGTTCTTACACTCTGTGCCAATGAAAGGTCACGCCGCATCACTGCTTGATGTGTCGGTCATTATGAACTCAGCACCTCGGTGAAACCCGCGATGACAGCATCTATACTCAACACGGTCGGGCGGTTGAATGCAACCGTGAACTCGCGCGACATGCGGCGGTAGCGGCCTTCCTTCACCGCAGGGAGAGATTGGAACAGCGGCTGCTGCTCCAAAGCATCCATGGCGGCAACCGTGCCGGGATCGTGAGCTGCGAGCAGCAGGTCAGCCTCAA
>JALONX010000290.1 GCA_025454695.1 Chloroflexaceae bacterium | reverse complement strand
GTCGGGGTCACAGTAGACAATCAGGGTCTGGCCGTCGCCCCCCACGATGCGCAGAAACTCCGCGTGATGCACCATGGGGCGATCCTGCACTGCGCCTAGCTCCTGCCACATCTGGTGAAAGGGCTGGCCCGGCCCCGAGCCGTAGAGGTAGTGCAGGCAGCCGTCGAAGGTGTAGCCCTTGCGTTCCCAGGCGGTGCAGAGGCCGCCCGGCAGGTCGTGCAGTTCAAAAATATGGGTGCGGTAGCCATTCATCTGGCCGTAGCACCCGGCGGCCAGGCCCGCAATGCCCGCGCCGATAATGATGATGGAACGCTGTTTCATTGCCTCCTCCACCACTTTAGGCTCTCACAAAGGCACAAAGGGTTCTGCTATGCAGACTCATCTCCAATCTCCAATCTCCAATCTCCACAATACACCCGCCCCCACCAGTTGCCCCTGGTCAGCAGGCCAGGGCGCTGGCTCACCATGCGGCCATTGTTGCTCAGGCCATATGCCGGGTGCGCATGGCAGCCCCACGCCTGATACTGAAAGCAAGCGTAGTTTCTGCCATAGAGAGCGTGGCGAGTGACGAGTGACGAGCTTTTTAGCAGTAACGGAAATAAAGGAGATGCGGGACATGATCCTCAGCAGTGGGTCAGCATTTCTCTAAATTCCTTCATTTCCCTTTCCGGTGTACGCAGTACGCATTACGCATTATCGTTCATCGTTTCTGCCAACTGCATGTCGCTGTGGCAAACCCGAGGAGGGCGTGATGAACCTGGAACATGCGGCAGTGGAACACTATCTGCGGGAACAGTTTGGTGCAAAGGTAACATTGCTCGATCTGCGCGCCCTGGCCGATCCTGAGTCCCCCTCCCAGCCGGGCACCAGCCCCAAACGCCTGAAGATTTTTGGCTACGGCCACCCGGTGCTGGTGCGCTACCAGGTCGCTGGCGAGGAACGGCGGGCGGTGCTCCGCACCATGGCCGAAGGCGCGTTTGGCCACGAATACCGGGCCGACCGGGCGGCGAGTTTGATTCAGAGCTTCGACTCGTTTAACCGCCTGCCCCAGCATGTGCAGGCGCTGGACATCGGCACGTTCACCGACGATGGCGACCTGCATTCGTTGGGCGTTGGCAAAGAATATTTTTTGCTCACTGAATATGCCCCGGGCAGCCCCTACGCCAACGACCTGCTGCGGCTGCGCGACGGCGGCTCCCTGACCGAGCGCGACCTGCACCGGGCGGAAGAACTGGCACGCTACCTTGGCCATATGCACGCCTTCCACTGCAACGATCAGCTGCTCTACCAGCGCCACCTGCGCGATGTGTTCGGCAGCGGCGAGGGCATCGCCGGGCTGCTCGATAGTTACCCAGCTGATGACCCGATTGCCGACCTGAACTGGCTGATTGGCATCGAAGAACAACTGGTGGCATGGCGCTGGCGCTTAAAACGCAGCCAGCGCCGCCCGGCCCAGCTCCACGGCGATTTTCATCCCTACAATGTGCTCTGGATGGGTGATCAGTTTACGCTGTTGGATCGCAGCCGGTCGCCCTGGGGCGAAGCGGCAGACGATGTAAGCTGCATGGCCATCAACTACCTTTTCTTTTCGGTGCAAGCGTTCGGTAGCCTTGCGCCGCCCTTCACTACCCTCTGGGAGCGCTTCTGGCAGACCTACCTGGACACGACCCACGACGACGGCATCCTGCGGGTGGTGCAGCCCTTCTTCGCATGGCGTGGCCTGGTGCTTGCTAGCCCGGTCTGGTATCACGTCACCAGCACCGTGCGCGAGACCATGTGCCACGTTGTTGAGAACATCTTGCATGATCGGGTGTTCGATCCAGGCCAGGTCAACCGCTATCTCCGCTAGGATTTAGAAAGGAACGACGATGCACGCAGCATTTCCCATAGAACATCAGCTGGATCGCCTACGGGCTGACCTGAACCAGATGGGCGACGCGGTGGTGGAACGGCTTAGCGCCGCCATTGCTGCACTGATCCAACATGATCGGATGCAGGCGCAGATGATCATCAATGACGACCAGCAGATCAACCGGGCCTGGGCAGCGATTGAAGAAGCGACGTTGGATCTGATCACGACGCGCCACCCGGTGGGCCGCGACATGCGTGTGCTGCTGAGCATCCGCGCCATTGCCGACGAACTGGAGCGGATTGGCGATTATGCCAAAAACATTGCCGCGATTGCCGCCGCCACCGATGTGCGGCCCGCCCTGCTGCCGCTAGCCCGAGCCGTGGCCTACGCCGACATGGCCGTCCATCGTGTGGCCGAGGCGGTGGCGCTTGCCACCGACCTTGATGTGGAAGCGGCTCACCAGCTGAGTGCGAACGTGCGGGGGATGCGCGGCGTTCGCACTCAGCTGCGGAACGATTTTCTCACCGTCACCAGGCAGTACCCCGCCCTGCTCGACGCGGCCAGCGACCTGCTGCTGGTGGTGAGCTACCTGGAACGGGTGATTGATGGGGCAAGCAACATTGCCGAGCAGCTGAGCGCCACCGTGGCGGGCGAACTGGAGCTGATGCTTGGATAATGGCAGTGTTCGCCGCGCACGCCCCGCTGCAATTGGTCAGATACAAAGGAGTGACTGCCATGCAACCAACTCTTGTAGGCCAGGAACCTGCCACCTTAAACGAAAAGGTCGCCGACTTTCTGGCCCAGCGCCGTATTGCGGTGGCCGGGGTGTCGGCCAGACGCGAGACGACGGGCAATCTGGTGTATCGGAAGCTGAAAAAAGACGGCCATGCGGTGGTCGCCATCAGCCCCACCACCGAGACGTTTGATGGCGACCGCTGTTATCCCAACCTGGCCGCTGTCCCCGAGGCAGTTGACGGGCTGTTTATTGCCACCAGGCCCGCCCTGACGCTGGAGCTGGTGCAGCAGTGTGTGGCGGCGGGCGTGCCACGGGTCTGGATGCACGAGTCGCTGCTGCGCAGTGGCACCAGCGTTTCGGCGGAGGCCGTGGCGCTGTGCCTCGACAACGGCATCCGGCTGATTGCCGGGGCCTGCCCGATGATGTACGGGTCATCGGCAGATTTCGGACATCGCTGCATGCGCTGGATGATGCAGCTGACGGGCGGGCTGCCCAGGTAGCCTTGCCCACGGTTGAGTCGGGCGGAGCCGGGCAACCTGCGGGCGAGTTCGGATAGCCGTGAACGAGCGTTATTGGCTTGAGCGACTGTGCCACAGGCTCTGCGGGCTGAAGGGATAGAGATTCTCTCTCACGTCCTCGCCACCCCACGATGGCGTGGGGTGTCTAGATCGAACTGGAGGCTATGTATGAGCAAGCAAGAAATGCGCTTACCAATCGAAGTCGTCACTGATCCCGTTATGCTGTGGCTGTTTAAGCACGGCTTTGAAGACCCCGGCTGGGGCCAGACCGAAGTGGGGCAATTGACCCTCAACCTGGTGATTCACGATCTGGCGGGCAGGATCACCGACGACGAGCTACGCCGGGAGATTCGGGGGATGACGACCAGGGCGGTCGGGCGGATTGTCCAACACATGATGAAAGCGTAACCGCAGCAATGCACGGAGGGCCTGGGCGAAGTGGTATCGCGCCCAGGCCCTCTGTGTTTGAGTCTGTTTGAGTAGCACCTGTGAATCTCCCCTTTTGTGAGCGTGCCACTCCGGCCCGGTTTTGGCCTCGCCACCTGGCCAGGCACACATCCCACCAGTGGTAGGAAGCCAGAAGGCCCCAACACTGCGATACTGGAGTCAGTCTCCCGGCTGTTCACCCCACAACGAGCGGGCCGGTGCCCCGTTGCACCAGGAACAGCCATGCAGGACGAGGAGGTTCTGCCGTGCATCCACTTGCACGGCACGGCTGGTACGCATATTCTGCCTGACCAACCCGGCGCACCGCACGACGGTGCCGACCAGCACGACCGCACCAACCGCGACGAGTCCAGCTGTGCCGACGACCACGATCGTGCCGACGACCACGACGGTGCCAGCCCCAACCACGACACCCGCGCCAACGGCCACAGCCACCGTGGTCGTCACCGTGACCGTCACAACCGTTGCGCCGCCAACCGCCACGGCAACCACCCCGCCCCCGCCGACCAGCACGCCCCTGCGAGCGGTGCTGCCAGCCACGCTGCCTGCGGAAGAGGAAGCAGCGGAAGCAGCGGAAGAGGAGGACGAAGCGCGCCCACCGGCACCAACCACGGCCCCGGTGGGAATTACCCCCATGCCAAAACGTGCGCCCGTTCACCGGGTTCCCACCCCGCAGACTCCGGCAACGGCAACCCCCGCGCCGACGGCAGTGGGGGCCATCGCGCCGCCCCGCCCCGCCCCCCAGACCTTGCCAACAACCGGCGCAAACGATGGCTGGAGCGACCAGGACAGCCTGTTGCTGCTGGGGCTGCTGATATTGCTCGCCGGGCTGTGTATGCGTGTCTGGCTACGGGCGCTCCATGCCGGGCCATAGGATGACGACGAGGGGAGCAAGGAAGCAATATGACCCCGCGACATGGATTAATTGTGGGCGCTGCCGGGCGTGACTCCCACAACTTCGATACCGTCTTTCGCAACAACCCGGCCTACCAGGGTAACCCGGCGCTACTGGCCCACACCCAACCCGAGGCCATCTTTAGGTACTGTCTGCCTGCCCGCCGGGGCCAGAAAGTTACCCCGGATGTGATAGACGGCCCCAGTCGCAGGTCTGGCAATAGGCTGCCAACCGCATGCACACCGAACAGACCCTGCTGCTCCTGCTTATCGCAGGAGCAGCAGGGTAGTGAAAAGTTTACAACGTCGCTTCATCCTTAACAGTGCGTATGAAAGAGGCTGAATACAAATTGGACAATAAGCACCGTTGAGCGCCGCAGAACGGCTTACGGTCAGTGGCGCTGAACGCGCGCTGCACCGGAATGCTGTAAAATCGACCATATCTTACGCACCGTAGTCAATCGGCTGCATGGGCCTGTTGGACGGCGCGGTTTAATCCGTAGCGATTGATTGATCAGAATTGGTACGTGGCAGTGGCACAATATTCTGATCTGCACTAGCTCCAGGAACTACTTCTGAAAAATGAGCTAGTTCTAGCTTTTCTGCGAGTCGTCTTACCGGTTGTGTCCAGCGAAAATCTTGTTCCTCTCGTTGTATGGCGATCCTATCGAGCGGCTGTATATATTTCTTGTAGTACTCACGGAACGGCACTGCGAGCGTTACTTGAAACAGCTTTTTATCTAAATAGTCGGCTTCAAAAAGAACTGCGACTTGCTCAAAGAAATGGAGCAATCGTGACATATGCTGCCACTCTTCAGGCGACGTAGTCGCCATCAACTCCCGAATGCTCAATGGTGATTTACTCTCCAATGCCTGTTTGAAAAGCGCTGTTGCCTTAATACGCGATTGAAGCATATCGGTCATTTCGTATTGCTCGTACAGCCGAAGTGTGGTCAGAATCTGATTTTGTCGTTGTTGTTCTCTCCCAGTAAAGTAGCTTGTCGCAAGCGCTCCGAATACCGCGCCAACAATTGCACCAATGAGTCCTGACAAGAATTCCATCTGTTGCGCCTTCTGTTAACAGTCAATACACCTAATCTATGGTTGTGGTTACACCAAGATATACGCAACAATCAACAAAAAGTTTCTAATAGAATATGGTTTTTTGGATTGCATAAATCTCCGGCTAACGCCTAGCCTTCAGCTGCGCCGCTGGCAGCATCACTTGAACGAGACAAGCGGCGGCACGGGAAGGCTGCCAAAGTCGCGCCCAGGTTAGAGGCCGCGCCAGCGGCGTCAGTTGCACGCGGTTGTTAGCCGCGCTTGGTGTTAAGAGTTGAGCTTTTTGTATAGGCAAATGATAATATCTCCCACAACAGTATATTGTAAAGTAGGTGTTTGCGACACCCCATGCTGTAACGCCCAAGTTTTAACGTTATCTGTTACATATCGATTGATATCGTTTACAGTAGTAAAACCCTTTTGATCAAAGTCAGCACTACCCGAAACAGCTTCTATGAAGTAATGCGTGTAAACACTGGCTTGCTTTTCAGTCCAAAAGTAAGATTTTTGTTCATTCTTGCAAGAGGCAAGAATAGCAGAACCTTCTGCCTCGATAAAAACACGTTCAAGGAAGCCTTGAGTCATCGTATTATCCGCTTTTCCTATAGTTGCACCAGCGTGGCAAGAATCAATTACAAAGACTTTTGCTCTTGCAACACAAGTGCGTAATATGTATCCTATTTCACGTATGGCAATGCCTGTAAAGCGAAATGAGGATGCTTTGGTGTCTTTTGGAAGAAGATACCCTTCTCCATTAAATGTAGCTCCATGCCCACTGAAATAGAAAAGTAATAAATCATCCTCATTCGATGATTGGGCTAAGTTGTCAAGTTCCGAGAGGATGTTTGCTCTATTAGGCGCACCTTCTGCTGAACCCTCCGTAAGAGTTCGAACTATATCATAGTGTGGTAATAATTGATCCCTTAAAGAATTTACATCGTTTTCACAAAAAGGCAGGTTTGAGATATGCTGATCTTCATACAGACTGACACCAACTAGCAAAGCACGAAACCGTCCTGTATTAATGGAGGTTATTTGAGGCGTGTTAATTCGATCAATTTCTACTTTAGCTAATGCAAAAAATCCATCTTGGTCTTGTAGTTCTGACTTTCGTTGTGGCGTTACCATCATTTGAACTAGTGAATGCCTAACTAATAGCTTCATTAGTCTTCGGTAAGGCTCTTCTAAACGGCCCACTAACTCAAAAAAAGCTAAAGCCGCTTGAGGTTTATTAGCTTCTTTGGCTTGTATACCTATATTGTACAAATCGGATGCCGTAACAAACATGGAAAATAGAGCAAACACTTCAAAATCTACTACATACCTGTTATTTTCCTTGACAAAGGGTATTAACATATCTGTGCCAGAGGTTTTTGCTATTAAGACAGCTGTATGCTTGATGGCTGAGGTGTCGACAAATGATTGGCACGATTGATTCGAAAAATCAGCATTATACCAGCCAATATCTCCAATTCCTTTAGACATACCATCAAAGAATCCAGATCTTATCCCTGCTGCATCCATATGAAAAGCATAGGCTAAGCCTTCTAATATGGTCACTTCAACATCGCCAGTCACTTGAGTTGAACCAAAAAATCTGGTAGTATCACCCGTTTTATATGTGTGGATAG
>JALONX010000289.1 GCA_025454695.1 Chloroflexaceae bacterium | reverse complement strand
CCGCGCCCGTGCCTGCATCCGTGCCCGCGCCTGCACCTGTGGCACCGCCTGTCGCCCCTGCGCCTGCGCCCACACCCGCGCCGCCCACCAACGACGACTCACAACGGGACGATGATAGCGGCAACCAGCGCCAGGACGACGATCAGCCTGACGACCAGGACGATGACGATGAAAAGGGCAAGGATGACAACAGCGGCAGTGACAATAGTGGCAGCAACAAAGGCGGCAATGACAAAGGCGGCAATGACAAAGGCGGCGATGACAAAGGCGGTGATGACAAAGGCGGTGATGACAAAGGCGGCGATGACAAAGGTAAGGACAATTAACACTCCGACCGCAAGGAGAATCTGCATGGCTATGCGCGGAAGACCCCTCCCTGCGGTCGGGGTGACAACGAGACTGCATGGGAGAAGACGTTGTGTACGCAGTCGTTGGCGTTCATCGTTGCTCCTTCGCTGCGTGACAACGAGACTGCATGGAAAAAGAGTTCATGTACACGAGTTACGCGGTCGTGAACAAGCGGTTGGATCGCGAAAGGCGCGAAACGACGCGAACAACGCGAAATCCAACGGTCTTTCACGTTGTTCGCGTTTCTTTCGTGCGTTTCGTGTTCCAAAGTCCGCTCACCGCGTAACTCGTGTGAATGACAAACATCGCGCCATAATCCACAACTATGGATGTATTTTTCGCTTCAAACAGCGCACATGTAGATAGGTATATTAACTGCTTGTTAAGAAAACGACAAAGGTACTGTGAAAGGTTTGATTATGCAGCCGCTAACCATAGCCCGCCGCGCCAGCCAGTGCCGCACCTCTGCCGCGATGTTGCCGCCAGTTGCTCGCCGCTACCGGGTTGCCCTCTACTCCCACGACACGATGGGCCTGGGCCACACCCGCCGCAACCAGCTCATCGCCCAGACGCTGGTGGCCTCGGGTCTGCCGGTGGATGTGCTGCTGCTGCGCGGCATGAACGAAGGCAATGTGCCGCTGCCCGCCGGAGTGGATTGCCTGACACTCCCAGCTCTGCGCAAAGATGCTGATGGCCGCTATGGTGCCCGCAGCCTGAGCCTGAACCTGGCTGACATCATCGAGCTGCGCGGCCAGACCATTCACGCCGCCCTCGCTGCCTACACCCCCGACGTGCTGATTGTGGACAATGTGCCCCGTGGCGCTCAGCACGAACTCGACCGCGCCCTGGTTCACCTGCGGGCCGCTGGCCGCACCCGTTGCATCCTCGGCCTGCGCGATGTGCTGGACGACCCCGCCAGCGTGCGCCGCGAATGGCAGCAGGCCGCCAATGAGGCCACCATTGCCAACTACTACGACGCGGTCTGGGTCTATGGCGACCGCAAGGTCTACGACCCGGTGCGGGCCTATGGCTTTGGGCCAGCCCTGGCGGCAAAAATGCGCTTCACCGGCTATCTCGATCAGCGCGCCCGCCTGCGCCACGCCCCGCCCACCGACGCTGCGCTGCCCGGCCTGCCCGAACAGCCCTTCGCCCTGTGCATGGTTGGCGGCGGCCAGGATGGTATGCAGCTGGCCGAAGCCTTTGCCCAGGCCGACCTGGCGGGCCTGGCGGGGGTGATTGTCACCGGGCCGTTTATGCCCGCCGCCGCCCGCGCCCGCCTCCATTCCCTGGCCGCCGAACGGGACGATCTGCACATTTTGAGCTATGCCGCTGAGCCGACCCTGTTGCTTTGCCGGGCCGAGCGGGTGGTGGCCATGGGTGGCTACAACAGCGTGGCCGAAATTCTCTCGTTTGAAAAGCGGGCGCTGATTGTGCCCCGCGACCACCCCCGCAGCGAGCAGCTCATCCGGGCTGAACGGCTCCAGAGCCTGAACCTGCTTTCGATGCTGCGTCCCGACGACCTGACGCCCGCCGCCCTGAGCGCCTGGCTGGCCCGCGACCTGCCTGCGCCCCACGTCCACCGCCAGCTGGACATGGATGGCCTGGCGCGGCTGCCGCTGCTGCTGGCCGAAACCCTACGCCTGAGCGACGAACAACTTGCCCCGCTGCGTTTGCACCGGGAAGGAGCAACGGTTTATGGAACCTGCTAATCCGCACATTGGCTATGTGGTGAAGCGCTACCCACGCTTTTCTGAAACCTTCATCGTCAACGAAATTCTGGCTCACGAAGCTGCGGGGTGGCCCCTGAGCATTTTTGCGCTGCTGCCCCCCACCGATGCCTATTTTCAGGATGCCATCGCCCGCGTGCGTGCGCCCGTGCGCTACCTCATTGCCGAACGGGGCATGCGGGCCAGCGATTTCTGGCCTTCGCTACTTGCCGCCGGGCAGAATTTGCCGGGCTTCTGGCCCACGGTGGCGGCTGCCAGCATCACCGACGCCCGCATTATCTACCAGGCGGCTATGCTGGCGGTGGCGGTGCAGCAGCAGGGCATCGAGCATCTGCACGCCCATTTTGCCACCTCGGCCACATGTGTGGCCCGCCTGGCAGCCTCCATGGCGGGCGTCAGTTTCAGCTTCACCGCCCACGCCAAAGACATTTTTCATCAGGATGTTTCCGCCGCTGACCTGGACGACAAACTGGCCGATGCTGCCGCCGTCGTCACCGTGAGCGACTTTAACCTGGCCTATTTGCGCCAGCAGCATGGTGCAAACGCCAGCATGGTGCAGCGCATCTACAACGGGCTAGAACTTGACCGCTTTGCCTACCAGCCGCCCGTGGCCCGCCCGCCCCACATTGTGGCCGTGGGGCGGCTGGTGGAAAAAAAGGGCTTTGCCGACCTGGTAGACGCCTGCGCCCTGCTCGCCGGGCGTGGGGTGCCGTTTACATGTGACATCGTCGGCGCTGGCCCGCTGGAAGCAGACCTGCGCAACCAGATTGAGCGGCTGGGACTTGAGCAGCGCGTGAGTCTGCTCGGCCCCCGCCCCCAGAGCGAGATTATCAGCCTGGTGCAGGGCGGGGCGCTGTTTGTGGCCCCCTGCGTGGAGGCCAGCGACGGCGACCGCGACGGCCTGCCCACGGTGCTGCTAGAAGCGATGGCCCTGGGCACGCCATGCGTCGCCACCGACGTAACCGGCATTCCCGAAGTGTTGCACCACGGCGAAACCGGCCTGCTGGTGCCACAGCGCAACCCTGCCGCCCTAGCCTCGGCCATGCGCCAGCTGCTGGAAGCGCCAGCCCTCGGTAAGCGCCTGGCCGCCGCTGCCCGCCAGCGTATCGAGTGTGAATTTGATATTCACCGCAACAGCGCCCAGCTGCGCGACTGTTTTCGTTCCTGCATTGCCCAAAGCCAACCGGTAGTTACCATCAGGTCAGCGGCCCCACCCATGCTGGCCGAGAAAGGAGTGGGCTGATGCGTATCGCTTACGTCTGCACCGACCCCGGTGTGCCCGTATTTGGCTGCAAAGGTAGCTCGATCCATGTGCAGGAAGTGCTGCGGGCCTTTTTGCGCCAGGGTGCCCAGGTAGAATTGTTTGCCCGCCGGGTGGATGGCCCGCCGCCGCCGGGGCTGGAAGCGGTGCGTCTGCACCAGTTGCCCCCGTTGCCCAAAGGCGATTCTGCTGAGCGCGAACGGGCCGCGCTGGCCGCCAACACGGCTTTCCATGAAGCCCTGACTGCTGCCGGGCGGTTCGATCTGGTGTATGAGCGCTATGCCTTGTGGAGCTTTGCCGCCCAGGAATGGGCCAACAGCCAGGCTATCCCCAGCCTGCTGGAAGTGAATGCGCCACTGCTCACCGAACAGGCCAGCTACCGTTCGCTCCACGATGTGGAGGGCGCATACCAGGCGACTGAACGGGCCTTTGCCGCCGCTGGTGCCATCGCCGCCGTTTCCGAAGAGGTGGCCCGCTACGTCGAAACATTTCCCGCCACCCTGGGCAAGACTCACGTTGTGCCCAACGGGGTTGACCCGGCCCGCTTTGCGCCGGGCCTGTCGCCCACGCTGCCCGCCCCGGCAGACGTGTTTACGGTGGGCTTTGTGGGCACGCTGAAGCCCTGGCACGGCCTGCCAACTTTGATTGATGCCTTTGCCATGCTGGCCCGCCAGGAAACGCCGTTGCGGCTGCTCCTTGTGGGCGATGGGCCAGAACGGGCGGCGCTGCAAGCCGACCTGGCGCAGCGTGGCTTGAGCGAAAAAGCCCATTTTACTGGTGCGGTGCCGCCCACGGCAGTGCCGGGGCTACTGGCCTCCATGGATGTGGCAGTTGCACCCTACCCGGTGCTGGCCGACTTCTACTTTTCGCCGCTCAAGCTCTACGAATACATGGCCGCCGGGCTGCCGGTGGTGGCCAGCCGCAGCGGCCAGATCGAGCGGGTGCTGCGCCACTGCGAAACTGGCCTGTTGTGTGCCCCCGGTTCCGCCACTGAACTGGCGGCGGCCCTGGCGCTCCTTCAGCGCTGCCGCGACCTGCGGCAGCGCCTGGGCCGGGCCGCACGGGCCGAGGTTGAACGCTACCACAGCTGGGATGCCGCCGCCGCCCGGCTGCTGCACCTGGGTCGCTCGCAGCAGCGGGCGGTGCATGCAGAACGATGAGCGCTGAACGCAGAACGATGAGCGCTGAACGCAGAACGATGAGCGCTGAACGCAGAACGATGAGCGAGATGAAGATTATATGACTAAACAAGCCACGGCTGAAGAAACCACCGCACCAGGGATGGGCCGCATTTTGCAGGCCTTCACGCCCTATCTGCGGGGGCAGCGCCCACTGATTGGCGGCTCGCTGCTGGCGCTGTTTGCCGCCACGGGCCTGCGCCTGCTGGAACCCTGGCCACTAAAGTTTGTCTTCGATAGCCTGTTTAGCAGCGCCCAGCCCCTACCCGGCGGAAGTGACCCCTTCACCATTCTGATCTACGCTGTGCTGGCCCTGGTGGGCATCACCGCCATGCGGGCCATGGCCGACTACCTCAACACGGTGGGCTTTGCCCGCATCGGCAATCGCGTCACCGGCCAGATTCGCACCGATCTCTACAGCCACATGCAGCGGCTCTCGTTGTCGTTTCACACCAAGGCCCGCAGCGGCGATCTCGTCATTCGCCTGATGAGCGATGTGAACATGCTGCGCGACGTGGCGGTGACGGCCCTGCTGCCGCTGCTGGCGAATGTGCTGGTGCTGGTGGGCATGTGGGCGGTGATGTTCTGGATGAACTGGCAACTGGCGGCCCTGGCCCTGGCCACCACGCCGCTGTTCTGGGTGTTTGCCCACCACCTCAGCGGCAAGGTGCGCCAGGCTGCCCGCAAGCAGCGCCAGCGCGAAGGCAAACTTGCCGCCAGCGCCGCTGAGTCCGTTGGGGCAATTCGTTTTATTCAGACCTTTGCGCTGGAGCATGTGTTTGTGCGCCAGTTTGCCGAACGCACCAACAAAAGTCAGCATGAAGATATGGTTGGCAGCCGCATGACGGCCCGGCTGGAGCGCTCGGTGGATATTCTGCTGGCGATTGCCACCGCCCTGGTGCTCTGGCATGGGGCGCGGCTGGCCCTGGCCGGTGCGCTCACCCCCGGCGATCTGCTGGTGTTTATCACCTACCTGCGGCGGGCCTTCAACCCGGTGCAAGATTTTGCTAAGTACACCGGGCGGCTGGCAAAAGCCAGTGCCGCCGCCGAGCGCGTGCTAGATGTGCTGGAGCGGCAGCCCGACGTGCGCGACAAGCCCCACGCCGAACCCGCTCCGCCGCTGCGGGGGGCGGTCAGTTTCGAGGGGGTGAGCTTTAGCTACGATGGCAAGACACCTACCCTTCAGCAGATGAGCTTTAACGTGCAGCCGGGCGAACGGGTGGCCCTGGTGGGGCCGTCGGGCCACGGCAAAACGACCCTGGCAGCGCTGCTGCTGCGGCTCTACGACCCGACCGAAGGCCGCGTGACGATTGACGGGCGCGACATTCGCCGCTACACGCTGCAATCGTTGCGTGGGCAGATGAGCGTGGTGATGCAAGAAAGCTTTCTGCTGGCGGCTAGCGTGCGCGAAAACATTGCCTATGGTGCGCTCCACGCCAGCCCGGCAGCAATTGAAGCGGCTGCCCGCATGGCCCAGGCCCACGAGTTTATCAGCGCCCTGCCCAACGGCTACGACAGCGAGATTGGCGAACGGGGTGCAACCCTTTCTGGCGGGCAGCGCCAGCGCATTGCCGTGGCCCGCGCTGCCGTGCGCAACGCCCCCATCCTGATCTTTGATGAGCCAACCAGCGGGCTAGACGAGGCCAATGAGCAGGCCGTGCTGGCCGGGCTAGAAAGCCTGGCCCGTGGGCGCACCACCTTCTGGATTACCCACGATCTGCGGGCCGCCGCCCGTGCTGACCGGGTTTTCTACATCGAACATGGGCAGTTGCTAGAACAGGGCACCCATCAGCAGCTGCTGGGGCGGGGCGGGCGCTATGCAGCGCTGTTTCGGCAGCAAAGTAGCGGCGAACGCGAGGAGGAGCAGCATGCCCTTGTTGCATGATAACGCGGTTCTCCCCCACGACCGGGCGCTACCGGGCCTGCCAACGCTGCTCAACCCGGCGGCGGTTGCCGAACTGTTCAACCGCAGGCGGCTGGTGGGCCAGGTGCAGCATGTGGCCATCAGTTACATCAAATACAAGCCGGGCACCAGCTGCCTGGTGGGCTACCGGCTTGCCTGCAACGGCACCACGCTTGATGCTTATGCGCGGGCGCTGCGGCGGGCCGATAGACTCACGACGGAGCGGGGGGCCATGCTCATCTGCCCAGAGCGGCTGCTGGAGCTGCGGCTCTTCCCCAACGACCGGCGGATTGTGGGCCTGCGCAAGATCAACCATGAGCAGCAAGCGGCGCTGCTGCAACGGTTGGTGCCCCAGCAAAACGCCTCCTGGTGGCATAGCCCGCTGGAGCGGCTGGTCTACAAGCCAGAACGGCGCTACGTGGCCCGGCTAGTGGTGGAAGGCAGGCCCCAGGCCACGTTGAAGTTCTACACCCCTGCTTGCTATGCGGCAGCCCGCCGTAGCCACATGGTGACAAACGGCCAGATGCTGCGCGTGCCCCGCCTGTTGGGGAAACGCGACCGCCACGCCGTGGTGGCCTACGAATGGCTGGAGGGGCAGCTGGCCCATGCCGCGCTGAGCGACCCGGCAACTGATGTGGCGGCGTTCGCGCCGGTGGGCGCTGCCCTGGCGGAGCTGCATGCTCAGCCGCCGGGGGGGCTGACCAGCCGCACCACGCAGCACGAGGC
>JALONX010000288.1 GCA_025454695.1 Chloroflexaceae bacterium | reverse complement strand
ATCCATGGCTTTTGTGTGTTTCTGTTTGGTTGGGTTGATCGCCCCAACAGTACCACAAAAGCCATAAGTATCCCCAGTCAGTTTTGGCGAAGGTATTGACATGAACTATAGCCTGGCGCAGTTGCTCATCCCCTTCGCCAGCAGCAACTATGAGCCGCTATGGGTCGGCCTAGGTCAGGTCGCCTTCTACCTGCTGGCCCTGGTGGGCTTGAGCTTCTACGCCCGCCCCTGGATCGGGCGGCGGGGCTGGCGGGTGCTCCACTTCATCAGTTTTGCGGTGTTTGTCCTGGTGCTGCTGCATGGCATCGCCAGCGGCAGCGACAGCGGCACAACCTGGGTGCAGTCGGCCTACTGGTTCTGCGGTGGCAGTGTGCTGTTTCTTACCGTCTACCGGGTGCTGGTGACGGTGAGGAGATGATTATGTAAAACGTAAAGCGTGAAATGTGAGGCGTACTGCGTAAAACGTGAAACGTAAAGCGTGAAATGTGAGGCGTGAGACATGAAGTATGCTGCGTAATCAGTAATCCGCCGTGCATAGCTCTGACACCGTGGTATACTTGCAAATCGCTGTGGCGTAATGAATTACGATTGTGCAGATGACAGGCCAATCGTCACTCGCCTGGCCCCGGTCTCCGGTCTCCGGTCAGTAATCGTCAATCGTCACTCGCCTGGCCCCGGTCTCCGGTCTCCGGTCAGTAATCGTCAATCGTCACTCGCCTGGCCCCGGTCTCCGGCCTCCGGTCAGTAATCGTCAATCGTCAATCGTCTGATGCACATCCTGCTCGTTTCAACCTACGGCTTCGACCCGGCCTTCCCCAGCCGCCCCGAACAGGTGCAGGCCCGCGCCCTGGCCCGGCGCGGTCACCGCGTCTCGGCCTACGAATACCTGGATCGGCGCTACCCCGGCCAGTCCCGCCCTGGTGACTGGCTGGATGGCGGGATTGCTGTGCATCGCGCCCCAACCCTGGGCTTTGCAGCGCCCACGGCCCTGCTGCGGCTGCTGCTGGCCGAGCGGCCCGACATCATCCACATCCACCACATGCGCAACTTGCTCAGCTACCAAACCGTGGTGGCCGCCCGTCGCCTGGGCATCCCGGTGGTGATGACCATCCACGGCCTGCTGCATGATGGCGACCTGGTGGTTGACCGGGAGCGTCCGCTGGAAGCGCCCCTTCGTTTCGACAACCTGCTGCTGACGCCGAGCCAGTTGCTGCGACGGCTGGCCCGTGGCGCTCAGCCTCGCCGCGCCTTTCGCAACTACTTCATCCATGCCCCGCTGCGCATGCTGGATGGCGCGGTGGCCCTTTCCCAGCACGAACGCGGCCTGCTCATCCAGCTCGGCGTCGCCCCAGAACGGATCGTCGTCCTCCCCAACGCCGTGGAGATTGGAGATTGGAGCTTAGAGATTGACAAGGATAATCGTCAATCGTCAATCGTTAATCATCAATCGTCAATCCTCTTCATCGGCCAACTCGTCCACCGCAAAGGCTTTGATCTGCTGGCGCGGGCCATACCGCTGGTGGTGGCGGAGTTTCCCATGGCACAGTTCTTGCTCGTTAGCCACAACCAGCATGGAGGGGCCGAATTGCGCCAATTGGTGGCCGAAGCTGGTGTGGCGGCCAATGTGCAGCTGCTGGGCCGCGTTGACGAAGCCGAGAAGTGGCGCTTGCTGCGAGAAGCGGCGGTGGTGGCCGTGCCCAGCCGCTACGAAGGCTTTGGCATCCCCGTGATCGAAGCGTTTGCGGCGGGTAGCCCCGTGGTGACGATGGACGCCCCGGCGACCAATGAACTGGTGCAGCACGACGTGAACGGACTCGTGACGCCCTACGGCGATCACGCGGCCTTTGCGGCGGCCTTGCTGCGGCTGCTGCACAACCCAGACCTGGCCCGGCGGCTCGGCGCGGCGGGGCAGCGGGGCGTAGCCGGGCGCTACACCGCCGACGGGCTGGCGGCGCAACTGGAGGCGTGGTATCAATGGGTTGGAGCCAGGCGCAGGCAGAAAACCTGAGCATTGCCCCCCGGCGGGCACTTCGCCACTGGCCCCTCCATCTCCTGGCTCTCTTCGGTTACCTCCTCCTCACCCTGCTGATCCTAGCTCCGGCCCTACCTACATGGACAACGGCGATCCCTGGTGGCCTGATTGCCAACACCGACGGCTGGCAGCATGTCTGGCACCTCTGGTGGGTGCAGCGGGCGCTGGCCAACGGCAGCAACCCCTTCTTTACGCCGCTGCTCTACTACCCGCAGGGCGCGGAACTCTATCTGCAACCGCTCAACGCCAGCACCGGCCTGCTGCTAGCTCCCATCACTGCGCTATTTGGCCCGGTGGCGGCCTACAACACGGCGGCGGCGCTAGCCTTTGTGCTGGCGGGCATGGCGGGCTATGGGCTGGCCTTGCGGGTGTGCGGCAATCACTTGGCGGCCTTTGTGGGTGGGCTGGTGTTCACCTTTGCGCCCTTTCACCTCACCAAACTGTGGGATGGGCAATTGGAGCTGGTGCAAACCCAGTGGCTAGCGCTGTATGTGCTGCTGCTGCTGCGCACGCTTGAAGACCAGCGCCGCTCTGACCTGCCCCTGGCCGGGCTGACCCTGGCCCTCATCGGCTACACCAGCTGGTACTACTTTCTCTTCGCGCTGACCGCCAGCGGGCTACTGCTGCTGTTGAACCTTACGGCAGCATCATTCATGCGTCGTCTATTGCGCATGGCGGGCGTGGGCGCGTTGGCGCTTCTGCTGCTCGCGCCGGTACTCATTCCTGGTCTGCTTAGCGCCTATGGCCCGCGCCAGAGCCTGCCGGAAGTCAACCCCGCCGACATTCCCCGTTTCTCGGCCAATCTGCTCGATTTTGTGCTGCCTACCTATCTGCACCCGCTGTGGGGTGAAACGGTGTTCGACTCAATTGGCCATGCCTGGCAGCGCACGAGCGGCGACTGGAACGTAGCCCCTGGCTACAGCGTGCTGGCGCTGGCGCTGCTGGGCTGCCTGGTGGCCTGGCGGTTGGCCTGGCGCTGGGCCGTGTTTGGCACGGTGGCGCTGCTGCTAGCCCTCGGCCCGGTGCTGCAAGTGGGGCCGTGGCGCACCGAGCTGCCGCTGCCCTATGCGTTGTTGCTTCAGCTGCCTGGGGCCGAGGTTGGTCGCCGACCGCTCCACCTTGCCGTGCTGCTCAGCCTGGCGCTGGCGGTGCTGGCGGCGCTGGCGGTGGGCTGGCTGTTGCAACAGCGGCGCGGCCCGATCTGGCTGGTTCTGGCCCTGGGACTGCTGGCCTTTGAGCTGGCCCCGCCCCACTGGACACGCTGGCCCGACACGGTGCATCCGGCCTACCGGCTGCTGGCCGAAGCGCCGGGGGCCGTGCTGGAAGTGCCGCCGCCACGCTACAAAGTTGCCCTGCCCCAGAAAGCCCAGCTGCTGCATGGCCAGCCGCTGCTGGGTGGCTACCTGGCCCGCGAACCGGACTATTCGCTGGTGAAAGAAGTTCCGGGCCTGCGCCAGCTCTGGAAGATGCACCCCGAAGCGCCCCAGGCCATGGCAGCCGCCCCCGATGACCCGCTGGTGGCCCTCCATGCCCTGGGTATTCGCCATGTGGTGGTGCGCTGGGAGGAGATTGATGCTGAAGACCGGGCCGAGGTGGAAGCCGCCCTGTCCCAGGCCCTGCCCGGCGTGGCCCCGCTCGTCGCCGACGGCACGCTGAGCCTGTACCGCGTGCCAGTGGTGGCCCCCCGCCCGCTGCTCAGTTTTGTTGGCCCCGGCTGGTACGGTGAAGAGGAGCAGCATGGGCGGCGCTGGCGCTGGATGGCGGAGCGGGGGGAAATCCTGTTGATCAACCCCGACTCGGAACCCACACCAGTCACCATCAGCATGGGGTTGCAAAGCTACGCCCGTTCGCGTGACCTCACCCTGACTCTGAACGGCGAGCTGTTGCACACCATGACGGTTGAGGTAGCGGAAAGCGAACAGCGCCTCAACCTGATGCTACCTCCCGGCCTGAGTCGGCTCACGCTGCAAGCCCCGGCTGAGGAAGAAACGGGCGAACGGGGCCGGGGGCCAGTGAGCATTGTGGTGATTGACATGACCCTCGAAGGGACTGCAAAGCGCTAAGAGTTCATACAAGCATACCTTCCCTCAGGCCGCGCAAGCGGCCTTCGGAACGGAAGCCGAGGCCTTCAGGCCCCCGGCGGCCCGCCCGGCGGCTGATGAAGTTTGACTAACTAACCTGGACATCCCTATGGCAACACGCTTATGAAGATTAAAAATTGAATCCGGTATAGCCCGCGCAGGTGGGCTTCGTAGCTTCAAGCCGCGCCCTTTAGGGCTACGGCCAGCAAATATACCCGTTTAATTTCTTAAAACTCATCAGCGTGTTTAAAGCTTTCAGACGCCGAATTCATTCGGTGGCTGAGGTGGCACGGCGTGTCTGGTTCTTTTTGTACACATCCATAAGCCGCATGCTCCGGCGACGAAGCCCGCTCCGCGAGCTGGGGGTGGGCGAACGTATACGTGTATGAACCCTTAACGAGACCGAAGTGACCCGCAACTGCGGTATAATGCTTCCTTGTTTGTCTAGAGGAAGCCCGCACTGTGTCAACCCGTGCCACAACCCCGCCCCGCCAGATGACCGCTTCTCCCGCGTTTGCGTCCCCATCAGACGACTCGCTGCTGCTGGTGGGCGAAACACCCCGCGAAGCCTGGTATGTGCATCTGCTGGTGTTGACGGGGTTTCTGCTGGTGGGCGTTCTTTTTACATGGCCGCTGGTGCTGCACTGGCAGTCCGGCACCATCCAAAAAGGCACGCTGCCGGTTGATGCGGGCCAGGGCATCTGGAACCTCTGGTGGGCCTACCAGAGCCTGAGCAATGGCCAGTTGCCCTACGTCACCCGCTACCTCTTTTTTCCCGAAACGGTTGACCTCTTCTGGCAGCCGCTGAACCTGCCCAACGCTCTGCTGGTCTTTCCCGTGCTAGCCTACGCTGGCCCCATCGCGGCCTTTAACGCCATCACCATGCTCTCGTTTAGTCTGGGCGGCTACTTCAGCTACCAGTTGGCCCGTGCCATGGGCGTTGATAGGCTGGCGGCGCTGCTGGCGGGCTTTCTGTTTGTGGCTTCGCCCTACCACCTCCAGCGCATCCTGGGCGGCTCGCTTGAGCTGATTGCCATTCAGTGGCTACCGCTCTACCTCTGGATGCTGATGCGGGCGCTCCACCGCCGCACCATCCGCAGCGCCCTGGCTGCCGCCGCCGCCTTGCTGCTCACCACCCTGGCCAGCCAATATTACGGCCTGTTCTTCGCCGTCTACAGCCTGGCCCATGGCCTGCTGGCCCTGCTGCTCACGCGCACCCCCATTGTGCGCCTGCGCATGGCCTCGGTTGGCGTGTTGATCGGCATGGTCTGGGCCGGTGTGCTGCTGCTCTTTGTCTGGCCGCCCGCCTCCCTTGATCGCAACGTGCTGACCAACTGGTACGATCGGCAAACCTACCACAGCATGTCGCTGATCGATCTGCTTGCACCCAACGTGCAGCACCCGCTCTGGGGTGATGCCGCCACGGCCTGGCTGCGCTCAATCCATCCCATCGGCGTTGAGGTGGGCGCGACCTTTGGGCTGATCACGACTGGCCTGGTGCTGGTGGCTTTCTGGCTGCGTCGCGCCATGTGGCCCTGGCTGCTGCTGGTGCTGCTGCTGGTCGTGCTTTCGTTGGGGCCAGAACTGAAGGTCGGCGGGCAACTGAGCGGCATCCCGTTGCCGTTTCTGCTGCTGGATGCTGCCGGGCCGTTTCGCAACGCCAGCCGCCCCAGCCTGTTTGTGGCCCATCTCTCGCTGCTGCTGGCCCTGCTGGCGGCGGTGGGGCTGCATGCCCTGCGGCAGCGGTTTGCCACGCGCCGCCTGCCCGTTGGCGTGGTGCTGTGTGGGCTGGTAGCGTTTGAGTTGCTGGTACAACCCTGGCCGGTGCTGGTGCCGCAAGTGGCCCCGGCCTACCTGTCCATGCACGACGACCCCGAACCAGGGGCGGTGCTGGAGTTGCCGCCGCTGAACGATGCCAGCCAGTACATGGTGAACCAGCTCTGCCACGGGCGACCGCTCACCGGCGGCTACCTGGCCCGCACGCCTGAGTTCCCCGCCACTGCCTATGCCTCGGCGGTGCGGGATGTGTGGGATGGCCGCGAGGCCCAGCCCGACATTGCCCGGCGCGATCTGGCCAATGAACTGGCCAGCCTGGGCATTCGCTATGTGGTGTTGAACCTGGAGCGCATGACGCCCGACCGTCGCTGGATCAACCGCCAGCAACTAGCCGCGCCGGGCCTACGGCTGGTGCAGGCCACGCCAGCGCTCGAAATCTACCAGGTGGAACAGCAAACGGTGCAACCAGCCATGTTTCCGGTAGCCGATGCGCTGTTTGCGCCTGAAGGTGATGGCCGCCGCACATGGCGCTGGATGGGCGAGCGGGCCAGGCTGGGCCTGCTGGTGCCCTCGGCGCTGCCGGTTGAGGTTTCGTTTGAGGCCAGCGCCTACACGTCGCCCCGCCGCCTGCAAATCTTCGCCAGAACCCGCTTGCTGGCCGAGGTGATGGTGCCAGCGGGCAGCTACACCACGTTGCGCCTACTGCTGCCGCCCGGCACCAGGGAACTGACCCTGCTGAGCGACACCGCCGCCACCCCCGAGGGTCGCCAGGTGAGTCTGGCCATCAGCAATGTGTTCGCCCGCGTGGTGGATGGCGGGCCAGGGCCACGGGTTGCCCTGCTGCCCACCCTGCCCACCTGGCATGGCCCGCCGTGCAAGTGACCGGAGACTGGAGACCGGAGCCAAGCCCGAAATGTATGAAGTATGACGTATGAAGTATGAAAAACGGCTGCACGTTTCACGTTTTACGCAACACACGCACTTTTCGATTGATAATTGAGGATGGTAACAACCGTAGTGCGGACTCTAGTCCGTTGTAGATCGTTTAACAAGTGACTGGTGACGAGTGACAAGTGCTGATTAATAATCTTCTGCGCCTCTGCGTCTCTGCGTCTCTGCGTTTCTGTCCGGCTAATGAAAAATCCAAAATCATGTGACTCTGGCGTATAATGCACGCCGTGACGGTGTACAGCGGCTTGCAGATGGATTGAGCGCGCACGATAGCGTATTTTCGTATTGCGATGCTGGTTTAATCTGCAATCTGC
>JALONX010000287.1 GCA_025454695.1 Chloroflexaceae bacterium | reverse complement strand
AAAACGGGTATATGCGCTGGCCGTAGCCCTAAAGGGCGCGGCTGGGAGCTGCGAAGCCCGCCTTCGCGGGCTATACCGAATTTAATTTTTAATCTTCATTAAAAGGGGGGCCAGGGGGATCCAGCAGGCGTCACACCTACAAGAAAACTGTGTTTATGGAGCAATACATCTGCAAATCTTTGTGCCTTTGTGAGAGCTTCTTTACGGGGCTTGCACCAGCGGCAGGAAAATTTGCACCACGACGGTGACGCTGCCGCGCATAAAGGGGTGAATGGAGCAGATGTAGTCGTAGGTACCCGGCTGGTCGAAGTTGCGGGTGAATTGCTGGCCCTGGCTCAGTGTGGGTGAGGCCCAGCTGCCGCCGCTCGCGGCCACATCGTGGGGCGCAGAGTCGTTGTTCGTCCATGTAACGGGCTGGTTTAGCGGCACCGTCAGGCTGGCGGGCGCATAGGCGAAATTCTGAATGGCGACGGGCACGCCAGTTGGGGTAGGCGTAACCGGTATTGTCGTGGGCGTCTGCGTCAGAGCCGGGCGAGGCTGGTTGGGGGCTGGCTCGGCCAGTGCGCCCCCGGCGAAGCTGGCAAAAACCAGCAGGAGCAGTGCGCCACACGCGAACACGAGCCACGAGCGGAGTGGGGACATGGTGGTTCTCCTATGCTTCTCAACAAATTATCACCGAAGGGGTTTCCCCGATATCAAGGTGCCGGTCTCCTGACAAACGTGCGGTGGCACGAGGCGACCGCACCTTTTCACATCTCGTGGCAGCCATTCTCTCGGTGCGGAGGTGCAATCTGTTTAGCCCCTTAAAGTCGGTTGGGAACGACAACCTTGGGACAATCCTCATCGGGCAAAAGATGGCTTTCCTTGATCAGGTAGTACAGCTGTGGCGTCAAGAAGATAGCATGCGTATCATTCCCATCAAAGAGCTGATACACGCGCTCATCGCTCCCGGCCTGTTCAAGTAAATCATTGACGATGGTAAATGTCCGCTCGGTGCCCAACCGCCATCGCTGGTTAAGTTCCAAGTGTGTTTCTTCAGCAACAGTGAGTATAGTATAGGTCTGGTCATTCACCGTGACCGTGTAATCCACGTCGTTGTCGAAAACCTGGGAAATTACAAATTTGGGCACTCCCAGGCGGTAAAGAAAAGGACAGAGCCTTTCTAAGAATTCCCAGGCGCAACCCTCGGCTAAATCCTCTGAGTCCGCGTGGTACACACGGCCCGTGTCTTGCCAACCAAGCAGGCGACCTGACAGCCGGGCCTCCTGTTTCAGTTGGGGAATAAACGCCAGAGCGGCATAGCGGTAGTAACCATGGGCTTCAAGCCGATCAAGAAATGCCTGAGCATTACTGGAAGCGGTATGGGGGTTGTTGCTCACAGCAGGCTGTAACAGGCGCGTGATCTCCTCCCGCACCACCCGGCGAATGAGCGACTCAAGTTCATCTTTACTCACCGTAACGACGGCCACTGGTTCGGTTGTCATCGCTCCACCTCCTTTGTATGCAGCCACTATTGTAACATGTCCACTGACACAGAACCCGTTTCTATGCTACAATCAGCCCCATCCGAGGTGTGAAAAATAGCGCAAAGGAGCAGCGGAATATGAGTGAGGCTTTTCGCGTTGAAAAGGACTCGTTGGGCGAGATGCAGGTGCCTGCCGATGCGCTCTACGGGGCGCAGACGCAGCGGGCGGTGTTGAATTTTCCGGTGAGCGGGCAGAAGCCTTACCCGGCCTTCGTCTGGTCGCAAACCATCATCAAGCGGGCGGCTGCCGACGTGAACCGTGACCTGGGGCTGCTGGATGAGAAACTGGCCGCCGCCATCGTGCAGGCCGCCGATGAAGTGCTGGCGGGCACGCACCAGAGCCAGTTCGTGGTTGACCCGTTTCAGGCCGGGGCGGGCACCAGCCACAACATGAATGTCAACGAGGTGATCGCCAACCGGGCCAACCAGATCCTCGGCTTTGCCCTTGATGACCCCAAAAAGCCGGTCAACCCCAACGACCATGTAAACATGGCCCAGAGCACCAACGACACCATCCCCACCGCCATCCGGGTGGGCTGCATGTGGCGCATCAACGAGTTGCTGGCCTCGATTGACAACCTGGCCCAGGCCCTGGAAGCCAAAGCCAATGAATTCGACGATGTGGTGAAATCGGGCCGCACCCACTTGCAAGACGCCGTGCCCGTGCGCCTGGGGCAGGAGTTTGGTGGCTATGCCCTGGCGGTGCGCAACGACCGCGAGCGCATTGCCGTAGCCGCAGACCGCATGCGCCGCCTGGGGATCGGCGGTACGGCCACTGGCACCGGCCTGAATGCTCACCCCGAATACCACCAGCGCATGGTGGCCCGGCTCACCGAGCTAACCGGCCAGCCCTACCGCTCGGCGGGCAACCTGTTTGAGGCGATGCAGAGCATGGCTGACGCGGCGGACTTTTCGGCCAGCATGCGCACCCTCTGCATCACCCTCGTGCGCATCGCCAACGATTTCCGCATCCTCAGCAGCGGCCCCACCACCGGCCTGGACGAAATTCGCCTGCCAGCGGTGCAACCCGGCAGCAGCATTATGCCCGGCAAGGTCAACCCGGTGCTGGCCGAGATGTTGAACATGGCCTGCTTCCATGTGCAAGGCTGCGATCTTACGGTGAGTCTGGCGGCCCAGGCGGGCCAGCTTGAACTCAACGTGATGATGCCGATTATCGCCCACAACCTGTTTGAGATGATGCATGTGCTGATTGGCGCGATTGACGCCTTCACCACCAAGTGCGTCGTTGGCATTACGGTGAACCGTGAGAAGGCCCTGGGCTGGCTGGCCAAGAACCCCATTCTGGTCACCGCCCTCAACCCGGTGATCGGCTATCTCAACGGCGCGGCGGTTGCCAAGGAGTCGCTGGCCACCGGCAAATCCATCAAGGAAGTGGTGGTGGAGAAGGGCCTGCTCGACGGCGACAAGGTGGACGAACTGCTGGACGTGCGCAAGCTCACCGACGGCGGCATCCACGGCACCGGCGGCGGCGGCGGGTAGTTTTGCCACAGAGACCACAGAGGTTTCCCAAAGAGGTTCTCACAAAGGCACAAAGCTCACCAAGAGTTACGGCTGAACATACACATCTATTACTTTGTGCCTTTGTGCCTTTGTGAGAGTAGTACCTTTGCGCCTTTGCGAGAGGCTTCTCATAATTATCCTACATCCTTTGGATGATTGACAGGGCGGGGTGGCTCTGCTACACTCGGCGTTGTAGGCGCAAGTTTGCGCCGGAATGATTTTTGGAACCTGCACACATAAGGAGGTTGTATGGCAAAGGTATTTTCCACAACAGGCGTTGCCGCCAGTGCAGCGCCATCCTCCAGCGTGCGCCTGGTGCGTAGTTAATTTCAGATTGTAGATTGCAGATTGTCGGTTGTGCGTAGACCACGCCAAACGGCAATTGAGTTGCTAGCGCTCACTTCTGGCTGAGGCATGTTGTGCCTTTTTGTCTTTGTGAGAGCTATGTCCTCTTTTTGATCTGAGAGCGAACGGCCACGGGCGCATGGTGCCCCGTGGCCATTTTTTGTGTGCGGCTGCGGATGTCCATTCCGTGGCCGTTTGTCATGCGGCTGCGGGTTTCCGTGGCCGTTTTTGATTCGCGTCGCGTGGGTAGATTCAGTTGGCAGTTGGCAGTTGGCAGTTGGCAGTTGGCAGGTTCTCATAGTTTGCCCTGCGATGTTGGTATTAGGGTTACGTTGCGGGCGGGTCAAAGACCGCGCCCCGACGACGGTGGATTTTCATTGCGGGCGGGTCACAGACCGCGCCCCTACGGCACCGATATTCACCGTTCATCGTTCATCGTTTTGGTTCTCGATTCTCGGTTCTCGGTTCTCGGTTCTTTCTAACGAGGAGCATATGTCGTTCAACGAGTCTGAACTCTACAGTGGGCTGGCAACACTCCACTGGGGCAATTATCACGATAACGGGTGGGATCACGATTTTTACAAACGGGTGATTGAGCGCAGCGGCGGCCCGGCCCTGGAACTGGGCTGCGGCGGCGGGCGGCTGCTGCGGGCCTACCGCCGGGCCGGGCTGGAGGTGGATGGCTGCGACATTGCGGCGGACATGGTTGAGACATGCCGCCGCAATGCCGAAGCCGAAGGCTTGCACCCGACGCTCTACTGCCAGGCGATGCAAGAGCTGGATGTGCCCCGCCGCTACCGCACCATCTACATCCCCTGCGGCAGCATCGTCTGTGTGATGGGCCGCCGCCATGCGATTGAGGCCATGCGGCGCTGCCACGAACACCTGCACCAGGGCGGCACGCTGGCCTTCAACGTGTTCGTCCCCGATTATGACTATTCGGGCCGTTCGCCGCTGCCGCGCCCGCTGGGCGAGTGGTACCGCCACCACGAGGTGCCACTGGAGGGAGGGCGCAGGCTGGTCATCCACCGCCGCCCGGTGGCGATTGATCCGGTGGAGCAGATTGAGCAGGAGGAGCGCCGCTTTGAGCTGTATGACGGCGAAACCCTGCTACACAGCGAAGTGCGGGCGGGGCAGAACCACTGGTATTTTAAACACGAGGTGCTGCTGATGCTGGAACTGGCCGGTTTCCACCATGTGCAGGTGAAGGGCGACTATAGCGACGATGATTTTGGCCCACAGCATAGGGGCACGATGGTCTTTCTGGCCCACAAAGGAGGTACCCATGCCCAGAACATATGACGAGACAGCGGTAGTTGGCGGCAAATGGGCTGGCAACGCCGACGAGGAGCAGGCCGAGCGCCCGCGCAAGGCGAAAGTCGGCAAAACCATCGCCGCACCCAAAACCAGCTACGAGTCGAGTTCTGATGTGCAGCGCTGGCTGCAGGAACAGAGCCTGACGCAACGCACCCGCCCGCCCTTCGACCCCTCGTTTCTGGCCGGGCGACGCGACCGCGAGTGGATTCTCTCGTCGCTTAACCACTTCTATGAGAACGAGCTGATTGACGACCTGCTGTTCGAGGTCAAAAGTGGCAAAGAGGCCACCGTCTACTGCTGCCGGGCGGGCCAGCAGCTGGACACAGAGTTTGTGGCGGCCAAAATCTACCGCCCGCGCATGTTTCGCAGCCTCAGCAACGACGCGGTCTACCGCGAGGGCCGCACGCCCCGCAACGAACGGGGACGCATCGCCCGTGGCACCCGCCGCACCGGGCCATCCCGTTCCAGCGAGAAGGGCCGCGCTTTTCAGGTGAGCGCCTGGATTGACCACGAGTATGGCACGCTGGAATACCTCTACGACGGCGGGATTGCGGTACCCCAGCCTATTGCCCATGTGGGCAACAGCATTCTGATGGAGTTTGTGGGCGATGGTACGGGGGCCGCGCCGCTGCTACGGGAGGTGCGCCTGCCAGCGGCGGAGGCCGGGCCGCTCTTCACCAACCTGTTGGAGAATATCGAACTGAGTCTCAAACACCACCGTATTCACGGCGACCTTTCGGCCTACAACGTGTTGTACTGGCAGGGCCGGGCGCTGATTATTGACGTGGCCCAGGCGGTTGACCCTCGCCTCAGCGCCGATGCCTTTGAGTTGCTGGCGCGGGATGTGGAGCGCATCTGCGACTACTTCCGCCGCTATGGGCTGGGGGCCAACGGCTCGGCACTGGCGCAGGAGATGTGGGAGCGCTACATGATGGGCGGGGAGTAGTTTTTGTTAGCCACAGAGAACACGGAGGGCACCGAGGATTTAGTGAAACGTGAAACGTAATGCGTGATGTATAATTCAGCACTCGCATTATCAACTCATAACTTGTAACTCTGGTTCATCTGCAATCTGCAATCTAAAACCTCTGTGTCCTCTGTGCGCTCTGTGGCAACCAAAGCTTGTAACTCTGGTTCATCTGCAATCTGCAATCTAAAACCTCTGTGTCCTCTGTGCGCTCTGTGGCAACCAAAGGAGTAAGCCATGTCTCGACTCACCGACCAGCGCTACCTGCGCGATGAGCAGTACCGCGATGCGACCAACCTCCATGCCCGCATTGCCCTGCACGAGCGTTGTAGCACCAACCCCACCGGCTGGATGTCCTGGATGTTTGACCAGTTCGCGTTGCCGCCCCAGGCCGCCGTGCTTGAAGTTGGCTGCGGCCCCGGCAATCTCTGGCGCGATAATCTGGGCCGCATCCCGCCGGGCTGGGCCATCACACTGACGGACTTTTCGCCGGGGATGCTTGAGCAAGCCCGCCAGAACCTTGCCGCCAGCGGTCGTCCCTTCGCCTTTGAAGTGGCCGACGTACAGGCATTACCCTTCCCTGACAACAGCTTCGACGCCATGATCGCCATGTTTATGCTGCAACATGTGCCGGATCGAACGCGGGCCTTTGGGGAGATTCGGCGGGTGCTACGGCCTGGTGGCACGCTCTACGCGGCGACCTTTGGGCGGGGCCACCTGCGCGAGCTGCACGAGTTGCTCAACCGCTTTGTGCCGGGGGAGTCGCTGCTGGTGCCGCCGCCCGCCGATTCATTTCTGCTGGAAACCGGCGCGGCGGAGCTGTCGCCCTGGTTCAACGCGGTGAGTCTGCACGGCTACGATGATGCGCTGCATGTGACAGAGGCCGAACCGCTGCTGGCCTATGTGCGTTCCTCGCCCCGCTTCGCTGGCGACGACATGGCGGGCCTGGCCCACTTTGTGGAAGCCGAAATCGCTACCCACGGCGCAATTCGCATCAGCAAGGAGAACGGGCTTTTTGTGGCGAGCAACCCAGGGATTAACGATTGACGATTGACGATTGACGATTGATGATTGACGATTGACGTTGCCCGTAAGGGCGGCGCGAAGCGCTTTTGACGATTGACGGTTAGCTGAGTTACGCAGAATGGATTACGCAGTACGTTTCACGTTTCACGCCGCACCCTTCACACGGTGCGGCGACTCTCCTTGGTCTGCGATAGAAGCCGATTAATAGTCTGTAAACAACGTCTTCTCCCATGAAGTCTCGTTGTCACCCCGACCGCAGGGAGGGGTCTTCAGTGCAGTGCCATGCAGATTCCTCCCGCTGGTCGGAATGACAACGCGGATCATTGTGGACAAAGAAACGTCGTGAACAGACTAATGAATAGTTTACCAACGAAGTCTTGTTGCTTTGTACTGCCATGTCACCCCGACCGCAGGGAGGGGTCTTCAGTGCAGTGCCATGCAGATTCCTCCCGCTGGTCGGAATGACAA
>JALONX010000932.1 GCA_025454695.1 Chloroflexaceae bacterium | reverse complement strand
CCTATATTGAGTTTGCGGACTCAGTAGCCACAGAGGGCACAGAGAACACAGAGGAAGCCAGTAATTCCGAGACTGCTGTGTCCTCTGTGGCCCAACGAAGTAAATTCGCAGCCACAAGCGCTATGGAACACAAGTGGAGCGGTGAGAACGTGATTGATACGAAACCCTCCGTGCCCTCGGTGTCCTCTGAGGCCCAACGAACACAAGTGCTATGGAACACAAGTGGAGCGGTGAGAACGTGATTGATACGAAACCCTCCGTGCCCTCGGTGTCCTCTGTGGCACATCTGGTCGCAGAGTACGACAATCTCGTGGTGTTGCGCACCTTCAGCAAATGGGCCGGGCTGGCGGGGCTGCGGGTGGGCTACGGCATCATGCACGAGTCCATCGCGGCCCACCTCTGGAAAATCAAGCAGCCGTACAACATCAGCGTCGCCGGGTTGCTCGCCGCCGAAGCCTCGCTGGACGACGTGGCCTACCTGCGCGGCAACGTCGCCCGCATCGTGGCCGAGCGGGCACGGCTCTTCGCCGCCCTGCGCGAAATCCCATTTCTGCAGCCCTACCCCAGCCATGCCAACTTTATTCTATGCGGGGTGAATGGAGGGCAAGAACCAAGAACCAAGAACCAAGAACCGAGCAGAGACCGGAGACCGGGGACGGGAGACCGCAGGCCGGACATAAACGCAGAGACGCAGAGCGGTAGAGATGCTGAGTACAACGTTAGTGGCTCTTCTCAACTCTCAACTCTCAACTCTCAATTCTCACAAGCCTTCGCCATCAAACAAAACCTGGAACGGCAGGGTATTCTGATTCGCTACTACAAAACCGCCCTGCTGCGCGACTGCATCCGCATCAGCGTGGGCACGCCGGAACAGAACGACGCGGTGGTGGCGGCACTGCGGGCGATGAATCTGTAAGGGTTAGGGGTTAGAAACATTGACCTTCAACGACCTTAACCCTTAACCCTGAACCCCTAACCTTTACCATGGAGCGATACATGTCTAACCACCTCAAAGACCTGCTCAACTTCGCCCACGAGATTGCATGGCAGGCGGGCAAAATTACCCTGCGCTACTACCAGACGGGCGTGCAGCCCGATACGAAGTCGGACGAGACGCCGGTGACGATTGCCGACCGTGAGTCGGAGAAGTATTTGCGGGCGGCGATTGCGGCCCGCTACCCCGACCATGCCATTCTCGGTGAAGAGGAAGGGTTGAGCGGCAGCGCCGATGCCGAGTATCGCTGGGTGCTCGACCCGATTGACGGAACCAAGTCGTTTGTGCGGGGCATGCCGCTCTACGGGGTGCTGGTGGGGCTGCTGCGCGACAACGAGCCGCTGGTGGGCGTCATCCATCTGCCCGCCCTGGCGGAAAGTGTGTATGCCGCTGTCGGTCACGGCTGCTACTGGAACGGGCGACCATGCCGCGTTTCACAAACATCGCGCCTGAAACAACTACGCCTACGCCCTACTGGCCACCGGGCGGGCCGAAATTGCGATTGACCCGCAGATGAACGTCTGGGACGCTGCCGCGCTCTACCCCGTGGTGCGTGAGGCGGGCGGCACCTACACGGACTGGCGTGGCAACGCTACCATTGAAGGTGGTGAGGGCCTCGGCACCAATGGCCTGTTGCTGGATGAGGTGCTAGGGATTTTGAAGGGGTGAAGCGTGAAACGTGAAGCGTGAAGCGTGAGGCGTGAAACGTGAAACGTGGGGCGTGGGGCGTGGGGCGTGGGACGTAAAAATATAATCGCTTTGCGTCTCTGCGTCTCTGCGTCTCTGCGTTGAAGGTTCGGCCAATCGTCAATCGCGTAATCATCAATCGCGTAATCGTCAATTCTATTTATGCATGCAAACGACTACCAACAGGCGGCCCTGCGCACTGCCACCCCCGGCCAGGAGGCCAGCGAACGGTTGTTGGCGGCGGCCCTGGGCCTGTGCGGCGAAGCAGGTGAATTTGCCGACAGCCTGAAAAAAGCCCGCTTCCAGGGCCACCCGCTCGACACGGCGCACCTGGCCGAGGAGCTGGGCGACCTGCTCTGGTATGCAGCCCTGGCCTGCGACGCCCTCAACCTTAACATCGCCGAGGTGATGGAACAGAACATCGCCAAACTCCAGCGCCGCTACCCCGAGGGCTTCAGCAGCGAGCGTTCCCAGCAGCGGGAAGAGTGACGAATGATGAGCGATGAGCGATGAGCGATGGATGTAGTGCGGCCTTTCGTTCATATCATTTCAACGTTAATTCAACCACCGGCACCACCACGTCCGGTTTCTGCACCGGCAGCGTTAGCACCAGCGTTTCCGCGCTGAGTTGCATCTGGTTGCGCTCCCAGTGCGGCGGGGTTAACACCACTTCGCTGCCATCATGCAGAAAGCGGGCATACACCACCTTGCCCGCCAGCCCTTCCAGATAAACAAAGCGGAAGGGCCAGGCAAAGATGTGCAAATAGAGCTTGTTTCCGTTCTGGGTGAAGCGGCAATCGGGCGGCGGCGTCCATTCGCTCTGCGTGCAGCCATAGATCGCCGCGCCATGCAACGCCATCCAGCCACGGTACACCGCCAGCGCCTGCAAGGCCCGCCCGTCGAAGCTGCCCAGGGCGGTGGGGCCAACATTCATCAGCAGGTTGCCGCCACAGGCCACCGACTCGATCAGCAGCTGGATGAGCTGCTGCGGACTCTTCCAGCTCGTTTCGTCGCGGTGGTAGCCCCACGAGCCGCTGAGGGTGTGGCAGGCTTCCCACACCACCGGCTCGCCATTCACCATGTACCAGGCCCTGGGTTGCACCTGCTCTGGGGTGTAAAAGTCGGCCTGGGCTGCTGGCAGGTCAAGCCGGTTGTTCATCATAATGCGCGGGCTGAGTTCACGCACCAGGGCCAGGAGTTGCTCGCTTTCCCACGCCTCGCGCCCTTTGCCCGGCAGCCCCTGGTAGTCCTGACCAGGGTAGGAAAAATCGCACCAGAGCATGTCAATCGGGCCGTAGCTGGTGAGCAACTCCCGCAGCTGGTTGCGCACATAGGTGGCGTAGCGCCCCATGTCGCGGCCTGCGTTCAGCCTGTCCACCTCGGGGTGGTTGCGCAGCGGGTGAAAGATGTCAATCAAAAAATCAGGGTGGTGCCAGTCGAGCAACGAGTAGTAGAAACCCACCCGCAGCCCTTCCGCCCGGAAGGCGTCGGCAAACAGGCGCAGCGCGTCGCGCCCATAGGGCGTGTTGGTCGTCTTGTAGTCGGTGTGCTGGCTGTCCCAGAGGCAGAAGCC
>JALONX010000286.1 GCA_025454695.1 Chloroflexaceae bacterium | reverse complement strand
ACGCCGTCATCGCCCATGCCTGCCAGCACAAGCTTGGGCTGCTCGTCATTAGCCACGAAGCACCATTGCTCGCTCGGCTCTGCCAGCGCGTGATTGATATGGACGGCTGAACTGGACACCTACCGCCTACATAAAACCAACCTGCACCCTTCGCGCCACACTATGCTGAAACTTCTGCCGCATTGGCAGCGTATAGTTTGGCAGGCAAGATGACAATGTGGGAGGACTATGGTAGAACAGGACGAAAACCGGGAACTTTTTCCCTTGAAACGGCTGGTTCTTGTGTTACCATTCAAAGGGGCGACGTTGTAGCAGGCCAATTTCGGCTTGTGTAGCAATCAAGGAGAAAACCAATGGGTCTGTTTGGAATGTTCAAAAGCGACAAAGGCGAGCAGATGACGCCGCACCTGGCCTTCGCCACGTCGTTGATCTACATGATGGGTGCGGACGGTGAGATGGATAACGAAGAAGTGGGCCAGCTGTTGTCGGTGCTTGGCGGCGAGAATCAGGGCGGCACCATCGGTGTGGGTGCCCAGAACCGCGCCCTGCTGGACAAGGCGATCAAGATCGCCCGCAGCACGCCGCTGGAGCGCTTCCTGGCCGATGCTACCCCCGTTCTCACCGATGCCCAGAAAATGTGCATCATGATGAACTTGCTGGACTCGTCGTTTGCCGACGGCACGCCTGAGCCAGAAGAGCAAGTGCTGTTCAACAAGTTCTTGCAGGCCTTCGGTATCGCGGAAGACCGCTTCCGGCCCTTCTTCGAGGTGATTATGCTCAAGAACGACCGCAGCGTCTTTATCAACCAGAGCCACCCGATGAACCAGCCCGGCTACACCGTGAAGCTCTCGGCGTAAACAGCTCTCACAAAGGCGCGTTTTCACCAGCGCACGATTGCATATGAAGCAATCGTGCGCTGGTTTTTTTGCCAATCTCCATTACGTGTGGCTCAATGTGTGGCAGCGCAAACAACGCCATGCATTGTAGAAACGCCCCGACGGGGCGTTTCTACAATGCATGGCGTTGTACTGTCAATGCACCGCTGTGAAACTCCATTGCCACCACCGGAACTGCACTGATAGGCCGACTAAATTCCATTTCACGCCCCAACCTCTCCCACACAATGTCTGTTATCAACCGTTAAGATTTTAGCAAGAAGCACTTTATCTTTCGCGGGTATAACTTCTGCTACAATGCGCTGTAATCCACGTGCATTTCAGATTCTGCGTTCTCCGCAGTCGCCATGGTACAGTTTGACGAAGGAGGTTTCATGCGATTCGCCCGTTTCCTGCTGGTGCCGTTTATCATCGGTGCGCTGGTGTTGGCTGCCTGTGGCACCACGCCCGCCGCAACAAACACAACGCCCGCTGCGCCCGCTGCAACCTCCGCAGCAGCGGCTGCAACTACCGATGACCCGGCCCGCTTGCCCTGGAACGAGATTGAGGCAGCAGCCCGTGGTGGTACCGTCAACTTTTTTATGTGGGGCGGCGACGAAAACATCAACCGCTACATCACCCAGTTTGTCGCCGGGCAACTGAAGGAACAGTACGACATTACGCTGACGCAAACGCCCGTGACCGATATTGCCGAAACGGTGAACAAGCTGCTGGGCGAAAAGACGGCGGGCAAAACCAGTGGCGGCAGTGTTGATCTGGTCTGGATCAACGGCGAGAACTTCCGCACCATGCGCCAGGGCGGCCTGCTCTACGGGCCGTGGGCGCAGCAGCTGCCGAACAGCAGCCTGGTGCCGTGGGAGAACCCTGGCGTAGCAAACGACTTTGGCTACCCGGTGGAGGGCTTTGAAGCTCCCTGGGGCCGGGCACAGTTTGTGATGACCTACGACAGCGCCAAAGTGCCCAACCCACCGACCTCATTTGCGGCCCTGCTGGAATGGGCCAGAGCCAATCCGGGCCGCTTCACCTACCCCGCCCCGCCCGATTTCACCGGCAGCGTGTTTGTGCGCCACGGCTTCTACGAGGCGGCGGGCGGCTTCAACCAGCTGCTCGGGCCATTTGAGGAAGCCGTGTTTAACAAAAAGGCCCCCGCCGCATGGAACTACTTCAATGAGCTGCGCCCGCACCTGTGGCGCAACGGCGAGACCTTTCCCCAGAGCCTGGCCGACCTCGATCAGCTGTTTGCCAGCGGCGAAGTGGACTTTACCATGAACTACAACCCGGCCTACGCCAGCGGCCAAGTGGAAAAGGGCATCTTCCCCGACACAACCCGCACCTTCCTGTTTGATGCGGGAACGATTGCTAACACTCACTACGTCGCCATTCCGTTTAATTCCAGCCAGAAGGCGGCGGCCATGGTAGTGGCGAACTTTCTGCAATCGCCCCAGGCCCAGCTAGAAAAGGCTAAGCCCACGGTGTGGGGCGACCTGACGGCCCTCGACCCGGCCAGGCTTTCGGCGGAAGACCAAGCCGCGCTCAGCGCCATTCCCCGTGGCGTGGCCACCCTCGCCCCCGATGTGCTGGCGGCTAATGCCCTGCCCGAGCTTCAGTCCAGCTGGCTTGACCGCATTGAGAAGGGCTGGCAGGAAAACGTGCTGCGGCGGTGAAAGCATAGCCACAGAGTCACAGAGGGCACGGAGATTTTCTGTTTTTGCACCCGTCACGCTGGCACTACCAGTGTGACGGGTGCAATGTTTTTATGGCTGGTTTATGCCCTCAGGAGCTATGCTTTGGGGCCAGCGGTTCACACGCCTGGCGATCATAATTGCGCAGCACCATACCGACCACCGGGCGCATCCCCAGGCGCTCGTAGAAGGGTTGCACCGTTGGATCACACACCAGATCGACCATGTACAAATGGCGCAGCCGATCCACCATGTGCCGCACCAGTTCAGTGCCAATACCTTGCCCCTGGTACGTGGGCAACACCTCAAGATGAGGAATGTAAGCGCAGGAAATACCATCACTTATGGCGGTAATGTAGCCGACCACCGTGCCATCGTCAATCCGTGCCAGCACCATCAGGGCGCTGTTGCGCAGAATCTCAAAGTGTGTCTCGGCTGAGGGCGGGTTTGGCCAGCCGACGAAGAAGCCACCCCGCAGCTGCTCCGGCGTCACGCCATCGAGTGAGTCGCTGTAGGTGATCATCGTTTCCTCCTGGTCATTAGTCTTCAAAAATTTCTCTGTTGACAAAGAGCGTCCATGTCACTCCGAACGAAGTGAGGAGTCTGCTTTGCGCTACGTTGAAGACCCCTCACTCCGTTCGGGGTGACAGTGAAAGCAACGGAAAAGAATATCGTTGACAGATTAGTCATTCTGAACACGTGTCGCCCGGCAAGATGCTACTATCTATTAGCATCAAATGTCAATCATACCAAAAACCAAAACGCCCGCAACGCTTGAGCGCTGCGGGCATCTGGCTTCGGTCTACGGTCTCCCGTCGCTGGTCTTCCTTAGAAGTCCATACCGCCGCCGCCGGGCATGGCCGGCATAGCAGGCTTGTCTTCGGGAATGTCGGTGATGAGAGCCTCGGTGGTGAGGATCATGCCTGCGATGGACACGGCGTTCTGCACCGCGCTGCGGGTCACCTTCACCGGATCAATAATACCCTGCTCGATCATGCTGCCGTACTCGCCGGTCAGCACGTTATAGCCAAGGGTGTTGTCGCCCTTGTCGGCCTGCATGCGGCGCACGTTAGCGATGATCACCGCGCCGTCTTCGCCAGCATTGCGGGCCAGGATGCGCAGTGGCTCTTCCAGGGCGCGGCGCAGAATGGTGATACCGACCTTCTCATCCTCGTGGGCAACCTTCACGTTGTCCAGCACGCTGATGGCGTTGATCAGGCTGACACCACCGCCGGGCACAATGCCCTCTTCCACGGCGGCGCGAGTGGCGCTGAGGGCGTCCTCCACGCGGTGCTTCTTCTCCTTCAGCTCCGGCTCGGTGGCGGCACCGACCTTGATCACGGCCACACCACCGGCCAGCTTGGCCAGGCGCTCCTGGAGCTTCTCACGGTCGAAGTCGCTGGTGGTGGTCTCAATCTGGGCGCGAATCTGGTCAATGCGGGCGCGGATGGCCTTCTCGTCGCCACGGCCCTCGATGAAGGTGGTGTCATCCTTGCTGGCAGTCACGCGGCGGGCGCGGCCCAGGTCATCAATCGTGGCGCTGTCGAGCTTGCGGCCCACTTCCTCGCTGATGACGGTGCCACCGGTGAGGATGGCGATGTCCTGCAGCATGGCCTTGCGGCGGTCGCCGAAGCCGGGGGCCTTGATGGCCAGGGCGTTGATGGTGCCGCGCAGCTTGTTCACCACCAGGGTGGCCAGGGCTTCGCCGTCCACGTCCTCGGCGATAATCACAAAGTTCTTGGTGAACTGGAGTACCTTCTCCAGCACCGGCAGCACTTCCTGAATGCTGCTGATCTTCTTGTCGGTGATGAGGATGTAGGGGTCGTCAAGCTCGGCTTCCTGCCGCTCGACGTTACTCACCATGTAACCAGAGATGTAGCCCCGGTCAATCTGCATGCCTTCGGTATATTCTTTCTCGAAGGCGACGCCCTTGCTCTCCTCAACCGTGATCACGCCATCCTTGCCGACCTTCTCCATCACTTCGGCAATCAGGTCGCCGATTTCGCTGTCGGCAGCGGAGTTGGTGGCAACGTGGGCAATGTCAGCCCGGTCGCGCACGGGGGTGGCCGAAGCGCGGATGGCCGCAACCAGGGCCTCAGCGCCGCGATCCAGGCCGCGCTTGAGCAGCATGGCGTTGGCACCAGCGGTCACCACCTTCAGGCCTTCGGTGACGATGGCCTGGGCCAGCACGGTAGCGGTAGTGGTGCCGTCGCCAGCCACGTCGTTGGTCTTAGTGGCGGCTTCCTTCAGAAGCTGGGCACCCATGTTCTCAAAGGGATCCTTCAGCTCGATCTCCTTGGCCACCGTCACGCCGTCGTGGGTCACGGTGGGGGAGCCGAACTTCTTGTCAATCGCCACGTTGCGGCCACGGGGGCCAAGGGTCGTCTTGACGGCATCGGCCACGGCGTCTACGCCACGCTTGAGGGAGCGCCGGGCTTCTTCGTTAAAGTGCAACTGCTTCGGCATACGCTTAACAATCCTCCTCAAAATAACGAATTATGACGTATGAATGATGAAGTATGAGGCTGACGTACACGTCTTCATACTTCATGCGGCATCATCATAATTCAAACAATTACTCCTGAATAATGCCCAGAATGTCCTTCTCGGAAAGAATCAGATACTCAACATCCTCAACCTTAAATTCGGTGCCGCTATACTTTGCAAACAGCACCTTGTCGCCCGACTTGACGTTCATCGGCACCAGCTTGCCACTGTCGTCGCGGCGACCTTCACCAACGGCCAGCACGGTTCCTTCCATCGGGCGCTCCTTGCTCGCCGTGTCCGGCAGGAAGATACCGCCCTTCGTCTTCTCTTCACGCTCTGCTGGCTTGATGACCACGCGGTCACCAAGGGGCCGAATTCGGAAATCAGCAGCCATGTTGAGTCAACCTCCTTAACATTATCCAGCGAATACAACACAAAGTTTTGAGCGGTTAGCACTCTTCAGCTGAGAGTGCTAACCGCTCACTATGTTACCCAGAGTCGTTCGTTTTGTCAAGAGCAATTTTAGCACTCTTTTGGCATGAGTGCCAGTGGACATAAGGGTGCTGGCGCTATACTCATTGGATTCGCCTACGCGGCGAGCGGCAAGGGGCCACTCGGCCCCCTGCACCCCCAGCCAGGGGCTACGCCCCTTGGAACCCCAAAAGTACGAGCTATGGCTCTTGAATACACTGTGGCACATGCCTCCGGGCCACCGATGGTGTCAGCATTCAAAACAACCGATTGTGTTGATGTTAGTAGGATAGAATATTTACCAGCTCCGATTACACAGGGGCAGGGGAGGCATTCACCACTTTTCGTGTTGTAGCCACCAGAGTCCCACACGGGGGTCTGGGTCGTCAGGCCCCAGCGGGGTTTCCAAAGGGGGCGGCCCCTTTGGGCGGGGTTTGGGGGTGCAGCCCCATAATAGAGATAGCTCTTTCAACCGAAGTGGGAAGGTTTTGGGTGCCACGTCCACCGCCCAGGCGGAGCAAAAACCATTTCCCTATTGCCCCCTGCGCCCGTCGGCTGTACAATACGTCAACTATCACACAAACGAGGACACTTCATGTTGACGTATGACGACCTGGTGACGGAACTTGAGGAGGGCTGGCTGGCAGCCGGGCTGCACGAACACGCCGTGATTGAAAGCGTGGTTCCCTCCTCCCACGACCGCAGCTATAAAGCCGAGCTTTTCCCGGAACACCCTGAGCCACTGACTGAAGACACTATGCCGCCCTGGGCCGAACTCAATTTCATCTGGACGGCCATGCACCAGCTGCGGGCCGAGGGCCGCGAGATTGCCGCCGAGCCGGTGGATTTAAGCTGGACATACACCGTGAATGTGCGCGGCATGAACGAGCGCAACGACCACGAACTGGTGCGCATGTTTCAGAAGGCCGTGCAGAGCGGCTTCCAGCGCATCTACCCGCTGGAGGCCGACGAGATGGAGCCAGTGGCCGTAGAAGTGCGCCGCATCTACCAGGGCGACCGCCAGAACCTCAACCAGGTCTACCTGCAACTGGTCAGCATCAACCTGACCGACCTTTCTGACCAGTGGAACGACCGCGACCCGCGCGCGCTGCGGGTGGTAATTCGGGCCGAGGTGCAGTTGGCCGCCGCTATCATCCAGGCCCTTTCGGAAACCTTCACCCCCACAGGCCGGGGCAGCTACCGCACCGTAGACGCGGCGTGAGTCCACTAATTGCAGATTGGCAGATTGCAGATTGCAGATTTGAAACGTGAAGCGGGAAACGCAATGCACGATGACGTTTCACGTTTCACGTTTCACGTTCGCAGCTCCCCGCGCCAACCACCACCCCGTTAACCAGCTCAGCGCTGTGCCAACCAGCAGCAGCCCGAGCAGCGCCAACGAGGCCGGGACATCAACCGTCGTGCCCGGCTCTAGCAAGGCGCTCCACGGCCAGAGCGCCCGCACCTCCCGCTCCAGGCCCGGCTGCATGGCAAGCACCACCGGGCGCAGCAGCAGCGGCATCCACAACGGTGCCAGCACCCCCGCCAGCAGACTCACGGTGGCCACCCACATGTGGCCACGGGGGCTGTTCTCTGTTTCTGCCCTGGTGAACCAGGCCCGCAACTGCACCGCGCCAAAGCCAAGCCCCCACAGCCAGAAGGGCAGCACCAGCCAGCCCC
>JALONX010000285.1 GCA_025454695.1 Chloroflexaceae bacterium | reverse complement strand
GCTCCATCTGCAAGCAGGTGCCGGTCTCCTCATTGCCACGGCACGCCATCCAGGAGACCGGCACCAAATCGTCACTCGTCACTCGTCACTCGTCACTCGTCACTCGTCACTCGTCAATATAGCGAATGCATGGGTTGCGCCAGGCAAGCCCGATCACCAGCAGATTAAACAGACCGGCCAGCACAAACAGCAGCCCGATGCCTCGGCCCGGCCCTGTGCCAATCAGTTGCCCCAGGCTGCCCGCCCAGGCCCCGCCTGGTTGCAGCAGCGGCTCGAAGACGAATTCGGCCAGCGGGGCGCTGAGCAGCAGGCCCAGCGGCAGCGCGGCAAAGCCCACCATGTCGCGCAGGGCGAAGACGCGCCCCTGGAAGTCCGGCGCAACCTGCGTTTGCCAGAGAACCGTGGCGCAGCCGTCGCTCAGCCCAATCGCCACAAAATACACAAACACCGCCGCGCCAATCAGCCAGGGCGAGCTGGTGAGTCCAATCACCAGCATGCAGCAGCAGACTAGCAGCTCAAAGCCAAAAACGCCCCGCACCCGTTGGGCTGGCCCACCCCAGACACTCAGCAGCAGGCCGCCAGCCAGCAGGCCCGCACCACTGAGCGAGGCCACCCATCCTACCACGTCGGCGCTGCTAAAGGCCAGCAGGTAGGGCGTGAGCAGCACCTCGGTGGTGATGCCCAGAAAGTTGGCCGCCCCAGTGTACAGCAGCAGCCCGAACAGGCCAGGGCGCTGGCGCAGGTAACGCCAACCATCACGGGCCTCGCGCAAAAGCGAAGGTTGGCCTGCTGTGGTTGGGGCTGGCGGCGTGGGTGGGAAACGCACCAGCAGCAGTGTGGCTGCCGCCACCAGAAAGGTGGCCACATCAAGCAGCAGCAGCGGGGCCAGCCCCAGCCAGAGCGTGAGGTAACCCGCCAGCAGCGGGGCCGCCAGGTCGGCGCTGGAACGGGCGAAGTTGATCAGGCCATTGGCCCGGCCATACTGCGCCGTTGGCACCAGCAGCGTAACGCTGGCGGCGTAGGCGGGCCGTTGAAAGGTGCCACACGCGGCGCTCAACAGCATGCCCAGGTAGATGTGCCACACCGCCAGCTGCTCGGCCCAGAGCAGCAGGGCCAGAACCAGGGTCACCAGGGCTGCGCCGCTGTCGCTGGCCAGCATCACCAGCCGCCGATCCCAGCGATCCACCAGCGGGCCTGCCACTGGTGCCAGCAGCATGCGGGGCAGGGTGATTGCCAGCACCGTCAGGGCAAACTGGGTTGGTGATCCGGTTCGCTCGTACATCCAGATGCCCAGGGCAAAACTGCTGAGGCCGGAGCCAAGCCACGAGAGCCACTGCCCGCCCCAGACGAGGAAAAACACACCCATGCCACCAGCTCGCAACCATCCCATCGCTCCACTCCTTCCGCCTGCCACATGTACACATGGCAGCAGAGTGTAGCGGGTTGGTGCAGGGCTGTCGCCTGCCGAAAGTCAGGGTTGTAGGCAATTTGCCACAGAGGCACAGAGGGCACAGAGGAAGGTACTTATGACTACGGTAGGCTGCACGCAAATCAGCCTGCGGAACGGACTTCATTGCTGCATCCCGCGGCTTATAAAGATTGACACAGTGATCCGGACACCCTTAGTGCAACACACTTATGAAGATTAAAAATTAAATCCAGTATAGCCCGCGCAGGCGGGCTTCGCATCGCCAAGCCGAGTCCTTTAGGGCCACGGCCAGCGCGTATACTCGTTTTAATTCTTAAAGCTATCAGCGTGTTTGCGGCTTCCAGACGCCGAATTATGAAGTTTTACAAATTACCCCGGACAGAATCAGAGGCAACACGCTTGAGCGTGTTTTGGTAATTCAGACGCCGAATTCATTCGGTGGACAGGGCGGCACCGCGTGTCCGGATGAAAAAGCGCATCAGCCGCCGGGGCCTGAAGACCTCGGCTTCCGTTCCGAAGGCCGCGCAGGCGGCCTGGCAGAAGGTATTCTTTTATGAACCATAAGGATAGTCGGTGAACGTGTATTTGCGATCCCTTTGCGACTTTGCGGCCCTTCAATTCTTCAGGACAGGCTTTGCGAAAGCAACAAAAGTGTCTTTCTCAGACCGTTTTCAATCTTCCAGGTAGCCCAGGGTGCGGGCCTTGGCCAGGGCCTGGGTGCGGCGGCGCACGCCCAGCTTGCCGTAGATGTTGCTGAGGTGCCACTTCACCGTGCCGACGGTGAGGCAGAACCGAGAGGCAATTTCGGCATTGGAAAGGCCAGCGGCGGCGGCCTTGAGCATGTCCACCTCCCGTGCGGTCAGTGGTTCGGCCTGAGCTGTGGAAGAAAGCAGGGGCAATGTCACATGGCGGCGGGGTGCTAGCGGGGCGGTGGCAATCTCAAGTAGCTGATAGTCGTCGAAACGCAGGTTCTGGGGATGGAAACGACCCACGTAGCGACTGCGAATTGCCTGGGCGAGGAAGGCATGCGGCAGCGTCTCGGACGCCGGTTCAGCGGTGGCTGCCGTGGGCCTGGGCGTGTGCCATAGCTGCAACACCAGGTTGCGCGGCACGTAGACATGGGGCTTGCGGGCCAGCCATAGTGCTGGTACGGTTGACGTATGCTGTTCGTCGCCAGTTTTTCGTTTCATCTGGGCAGCCTGTGGCTAGCGGACTCATTGCCCAGAGTGTAGCGGAAAGGGAGCTGGTTTGCAACTGGGGTGCCGGTCTCCTCGTGCCACCGCACATAATGGAGGAGACCGGCACCCACTCGTCACTCGTCACTCGTACCCACTCGTCACTCGTCACTCGTCACTCGTCACTCGTCACTCGTCACTCGTCACTCGCTCACCGCCGCACCAACGGTAGATAAACTCGCCCGTTGCCGCTGAACACCGGGCTAGCGCTGTAGTCAATCGGCAGGTCTTCGCCGCGCACCAGGTTCAGGCGGGTGCTGTCGCCATAGACCTTGGCATCAATGCCGGGGAAGATGGTGCCAAGCTTGGGGTTGGCGTTGCGCCGCACCAGAATTTCACTCAGCACCGTGCGGTAATCGGTGGTGACGGCCAGGTCAACGCTGTTGTCGAGCTGGTCTTTGCCGAGGCCGGGCCACTGGCCATACATCTTGCCGCCGTTGACGTTGCCGCCCAACACCAGCATCACCCCGCCATGGCCATGGTCGGTGCCGTCGCTGTCGTTTTCTTTCAAACGGCGGCCAAACTCGCTCATCACCACCAGCGTCACATTGTTGGCCTGGTTGCGCCGCACCAGGTCGTTGTAGAAGGCCTGGAGCGACGTGCCCACGGCCTGCACCAGGTTGCCGAAGTGCCAGCCCTGGCCCTCGTGGGTATCCCAGCCGCCAAAATCCACTGTGGCCACTTGCAGGCCAAGGCCAAGATCGATCACCTGGGCCAGGTTGCGCAGCGCATCGGAAAGCGGCCCACCGGGGTAACCCGTGCCTTCCTGCCCCCGGCGACCCCGCAGCACGTCAATCGTGTCCAGCACCCGCTTGCCCGCCTCGTGAACGGTCGTTGTGCCGTTGTAGAGTTCGTTGAGCCGAGCGGTCTGATCGCTGTGCAGCCAGCCATCGCCGCCGCTAATGCCAAAGTTGTTCGGGTTCCACATGGAAATGGCCGCCGCACTGCCCAGCAGCGACTCAGGGGTGCTGGAACCGAGGGAGACGGCAGGCAGGCTCACGCTGCCGGTGCCATTTGCACCGATGCTGGCGAGGTGGCGGGCCAGCCAGCCGCTGGCGGTGGTCTTGTTGGTCGGTGTGCCCCGCTCCATAAAGTCCATCGCATCGAAGTGGCTGCGGGTGCCGTTGGTGAGGCCGCAGGCATGCACCACCGCCAGCACGCCGCTGTCATACAGTTCCTTCAGGGCGGCGGCCTGGGGGTGCAAGCGGAAGTCTATCCCACCAAGCGGGTTGGCCAGAGCCAGGCCAGGGGTGGCACCATCGGTGCGAATGCGCAAGGTCGGGCGGGCCTGAATATAGTTGTCGTCGCTGGCCGGGGCCACCAGATTCAGGGCATCGCAGCCGCCCCGCAGAAACAGGGCCACCAGCACATCGCGGCGGGTGGTGTCGGCGGGGTTGGCCGTGGCCACGCCGCTTAGGTGAACGCCCGCCATAGCCGCAATCGCCGCGCTGCACCCCACCATAAATTCACGTCGCGTCAGTGTCATTGTATGCTCCGTTATGAGAAATGATGAAGGCTGAAGGCTGAAGGCTGAAGGCTGAGTTCAAGTCACTCCTCATTAGTAACTCAGCACCCTTCGCGTTTGCTCAGGGCAGGCTCAGCACGCAGCACTACTCGTCACTCGTCACTCGTCACTCGTCACTTCTTAGCGCCAGCGGAATTGGGGCGTCATGGCGATGAGCGCGACCAGCCCATTGATCCGGCGGGTCAACTCGTCCTCGCTGCCGCGTGGGGCCGTGTCTGGCCCGGCGTCGCGGCGCAAGAAGTTGATCAGGCTATCGAGCGAGGTGCTGTTGAGCGGACGGCCCAGCATGCGCTGCACCCAGAACTCCACAATCTGCCGCGATGTGGTGCGATCGGTCGGGGTGAGAGCGCGGGCGTTGAAGGGCCGGGCTTCGCTATCGGGCACGCCCCAGAAACCCTTCCAGTTCACCATATCATTCAGAATTGTCCAGCAGCGCAGCATGGAGTTGGTGCTGAGCCAGAAGCCCATTTCTTCCGGGTGGCCGGTGGGGGCTGGCCAGGTAAAGAGCCGGTAGCCGGTGCTGTCCATGTACCACGGGTTGGTCAGGTAGGTGTCGAACAGGTTACGGGGCGGGAACTCCATCCCGCTGCCACGGATAAAAGATGCAAACAGCTCAAACGGTCGTTTGGCCTTGCGCCCATAGATGGTGGCAAACTCCGGCGCGAGGATAATGGCCCGCAGCGTCTGCTTGATCTGGTCGGGGGCGTCGCTGGCGGATGTCCAGGCCTGTACGGCCCGGTCAATCAGCGAAGCGGGCGGATCGTCGGCCACCAGGCGGCGGCACAGCTTGGTGCAAAGGTGGCGGGCCGTGCCGGGGTGGTTCGCCACCAGTTCGATCACCTTGCGCCCGTCATTGAGGGACGACTGATTGGGGGCGAATTCCGTGGCCAGCACCCGCTTCTGGAAGCGGTCGGCCCACTGGTCAACGGTGAGAAACTCGCCGGTGTTGGGCAGTCTGCCGCCGCTAAAGCCTGTGCCATCGGCAATTTTCCAGCCGGTAAAGGCCCGTGCCGCTTCATACACATCTTCATCAATATAGCCGCTTGGGCGGCCCTGCTCGGCACCCGGCACCAGCCGCCAGCGGTTGTAGAGCGTGTTGAGGTAGTTGTCAGAACCGAGCGTGTGCAGCTCAAACAGCTCGCGGGCATAGTTCTCGTTTGGCCCGGCCACCCGGTTGCTGGCATTGTTGAGGTAGTACATCATGGCCGGGCTTTTGGCCACATCTTCCACAAAGGCCCGAAAATTCCCAAAGCAGTGCTGGCGTATGATGCGATCATACGCAGGCCAGGTGGTCATTACCTCGTTATTGGTATAGGCGTTGACGTTGAAGTGGTTATGCCAGAACTCCACCAGCACTTCCCGCAGCTGCCAGCGGCTATACACCGCCCGCAACCATGTGGCTGCCACCACTTCCCAGTAGGGCCGGTCACGCTCGGCGTCATACATAGCGTCATTCTGGCTCAGTTGCCACAGTTCGGCCTGGGGTGTGTTGAGAAAGCCAAGCGGACGGTTTTCGTCCACCGTCACCTTGTTACCCATGCCGTCAGTATTTTCATAGCGAATGCGCATACGTACATCGCGCAGCTTGGCATCAAAGGGCGGGTCTTCAGTAGTGGGGTTCAGCTGCTGCTCGGCCCAGGCCGTCAAGCGGGCCTGGGGCGTTGCGCCAAGGTTGCGAAAGGTTTCCAACTCGTCGGGGCGGTGGCCATAGGCGAGCCTGGTCATCACCAGCACCTCCAGCGGTGGCAGGCTGGGCGTGCTGGCCTGAGCCAGTTCAAGCGCGTCCGGTTCGGCGATGGGTGTTTCGCTGGACAGAACCGGGGCCAGGGGCAATGTTGCTGCTACTGCCCCCGCCGTGGCCATGCCACTACGAAGAAACATGCGTCGTGATTGGTTCATACATTACACCTCAATGTTGCGGCATACCAAAGAAACCGGCGGAACTCCGGCCATTGCCCGATGCACAGTTCGGGTCGAAGCAAGCATGGTTCGGTATGATGTTCCGGGAGGGCTTTGCCGCCCTCCCGTGGGAGATACGGAGACTCACGCAGGCGGAGAGGGGATACCGCCGAGATCTTCGAGGTTGCGTCGGCGTGAGTCTGCCGTTAGCTTAACGCCGCACCAGCGGCAGGTAGATGCTGTTTGGGCCAGCCGGGTTCACCGGCGTAAAGTCAATCCGGGTGTTGTCGCTGGCTGTCATCACCCCGGTGCGCTGGCTGGCATACAGCTCGCTGGTGATGCCAGGAAAAACAGCGCCGAGACGGGCATTGCCGAATTTATTGGCCAGAATTTCGCCCATCACCACCCGGTAATCGGTCGTAATTTTCAGGTCTTCGTTGCGGTCGAGCTGGCCGGGGCCAAGGCCGGGCCACTTGCCCAGCATGCGCCCGCCGCGCACGTCGCCGCCCAGCACCAGCATCACGTTGCCGTGGCCGTGGTCGGTGCCGCGACTGTCGTTTTTGCCCAGGCGGCGGCCAAACTCGCTCATCACCACCACGGTAACTTTGTTTTGCAGGTTGTCGGCGGCCAGGTCATCGTAGAGCGCATGCAGGCCACGGGAGAGCAGGTTGGTGAGGGTGTAGAACGCACCCCACTGGCTTTCGTTCACGCCCTGGTTTTCGTGGTGATCCCAACCGCCAAGGTCAACCGTGGCTACCCGCAGCCCCAGGTTGCGCTTGACGGATTGGGCGATGATCTGAAGCGAGTTGCTGAAGCCGAAGTTATCGCTGGGGTAGGTGACACCACCTGCGGGCGCGTAGCTGCTGGTGCCCCGCAATGAGCGAATAGTCTCGATGGTGCGTAGGCCCGTGGCACTGACGGCCGAGCCGCTGCGATACATGGTTTCCAGCGCTTTGAGCATCGCGTCGTTGAGGCGCGGGTTGGTGTTGTCGGCGGCACCCCGGTAGCGATGCGGAGTGCTTAAATCGTAGGAGCGCGAGTCGTTCATCGAAATAGCGCGGGTGTCGCTCAGCAGCGAGGCCGGGGCGGCGCTGCCCGCCGAAAGGCTAGGCAGGGTGCTGCCATCATCGCTGGTGATGACACGCAGGTGGCGGGCCAGCCAGCCGCTAGAGGTGAACTTCTGGCCGGGCGTGCCTCGCTCCATGTAGTCCATCGCGTCGAAGTGGCTGCGGGTATCGTCATCCAAACCACAGGCGTGGATGATGCCCAGTTTGCCTTCCTGGTAGAGTTCGTTCAGCGGGGCCGCGCCGGGGTGAAAGCCAAAGTTGCTGGTTGCGCCAAAGCCGCCGTTGTTCGGGTTGAGCTGGATGGCATTGTTGACGGCCAGCGACTCCCAGCTGTTGTTGCTGGCGCGGGCCGCCAGGTAGTTGGGGTCATCGTAGGGAGCCACCAGCGAAAGACCGTCGCAGCCGCCCCGCAGAAAGACCACCACCAGCACGTTGTCGTTGCCAGCGGCAATGTCGGCCTGCTCTTCGGCGAACACCATATTGCTAATGCGGGCACCCGCCAGGGCCGCAATGGCCGTGCTGCACCCAACCATAAATTGTCGTCGTGTTATTTCCATGTGGTTTGTTTGCTCCTGGAACGTTGGCATTTGCCACAGAGGACACAGAGAACACAGAGAACATGGAAGCTCATGTGCCTTGCACTCAGTTTTTCTGTGGCAAATGTGTGCTATGTCATTACGAGAGCGATCTCCGACAATCGTCAATCTAAAATCCAAAATCGAAAATCGGCTTACCGCATCTGGAACTCTGGACTCATTGAGAGCAGGCGCACCATGCTGACGATGCGTTCCGGTACGGCGTTCTGGTCGCCGCTCCATTCGCCGTTGGGGTTGGGCGCAGGGGCTGGTGGTGCCGTGGCGCTGTTGCCCATGGCCAGAAAGTCAATCGCGGCCTGGCGCGTGGCTCCGCTGATGTTGTAGCCAAACAGCCGGGCGATCCAGGAGTCTACAATCTGCGTCACGGTCTGGCTGCGGTTGGTCTGGCCCACCAGATCGAGCTGAACGTTGCCACCCCAGGACTGGGTAAGGATGCCGGTCATGTTCCAGCGGCGCAACATGCTATTGGTATTGTTCCAGTAGCTGGCAAGGTCGGGGTGGCCGGTGGGAGTGGGCCATTCAAACTGGCGCTGCCCGGCACTGTTGAAGTTCCAGATGAGGGTACCCCAAAAACCGCCCTGTTCCGGTTTGCCATCTACCTCCACCTGATCCACCGGTAGATGAGCACCAGTGGCCCGCATGTAGCTCATCAGGAACTCAAAGGGTCGCTTCATCTTCTGGCCCCACGTAGCGCGGAATTCTGCCGAGCGCAGAATCACGGCTACCACCCGCCGGATCTGGTCGGGCGCGTCCACGGCGGCCAACCATTCAGCTGCTGCCGCGTTAACGACGTTGGCGGGCGGGCTGTCGCCAATGAGTCGGCGGCAGAGCTTGGTGCAGATGTTGCGGGCAGTGCCAGGGTGGCGGGCCAGCATGTTATACACGGCCTGGCCGTCGCCAATGGTGTTGGTGCCGGGAACAATATTGGGGCGGAAGGTGGGACTCAGCACAATCTTCACCCCAAAGCGGTGCCACTGGTCGAAAGCGATAAACTCGCCGGTGTTGGGCCGTCCGTCCTGGCCGTTGGCAATCGTCCAGCCGCTAAAGGCATCGGCGGCCTGGTAGACATCTTCGTCGGTGTAGGCTCGCGCCAGGGTGGAACCAGGGGCCACCGGGCCAACCCCTTCAAAGCCTGGGGAGGCCGCGTTCACCTTCACATAGTTGTCGGAGCCAAGGGCGTGCAACTCAAAGAGTTCGCGAGCATAGTTTTCGTTGCCGCCCTGCCCGCCACTGGCCCGGTTGCTCATGTTGTCCAGATAGTACATCATCGCTACACTGCGGCCCACCTCTTCCATAAATTGGCGGAAATTGCCGAAGCAGTTGCGGCGCATGATGCGGTCGTACTCGGGAAAGGTCGCCATGATCTCGGTGGCGGCACCAGTGGCCACGTTGAAGTGGTTGTGCCAGAATTCCACCAGAATTTCGCGCAGCTGCCAGCGGCTGTAGCGAGCACGGAGCCAGGTGGCCACCCGCACCTCTTCCCAGGGGCGGTTACGTTCCTGCCAGGCCATGTTCATCATGCCCATGTTGTTGGCATTGCGCTGCCACAGATCCGTGTTCGAGGCCTGCAACAGGTTCAGTGGGCGAGCCTCGTTCATCGCCGGGAAGCGCCCTTCTGAGTCGGCGTTGTAGCGGATCTTCAGGCGGGCGGCAGCCATGCGCTGGTTGAACTCGGTATCATCAGCGTCGTTGGGGTTCAACTGCTCGTTGATATAGGCATCCAACCCGACGCGGCGCACATAGGCAATGCTGCCCGGGGTGTTGGCATCACCAGCAAGCGGGCCGTAGCCCATGCGGTTTAGAGCGATAATTTCGGGAGGGGGAACGACACCAGCCTGGGCCAGGTCTACCGTTTCCGATGGGGGGTCGGTCTCGGCAGCCAGTGCGGACGAAGGAACGAACGAAGAGGCAGCGACCGCTGCTGCGGAAAGAGCGGCGCTGTGCTGAAAAAAGCGTCGCCGTGAAAGTGACATAGGTTGTCTCCTGTGATGTGGTGCCATAACGTTGGACTCAGGCTAACAAGTGTGATGTGGTAGCGTCAATGGCCCGTAAGTCCTGTCGGATACGCTCCTTTATGGTTTTAACTTTATATTAACTTCTGTTACTACTTATAGCACCTTGTGGCCCGGGCTGACTATGACCCGGAAGTCCTATCCTGGCCTGAACCACGGTCACATATAGTACTGAGAAGGGGCGTTAGTTTAATTGTGGAGCTTGGCATGTAGACCTTGGATTT
>JALONX010000284.1 GCA_025454695.1 Chloroflexaceae bacterium | reverse complement strand
GCGACCAGGGCCGGGTTGCCGCCGCAGCTGCCTTCCGCCTCAATAAAACGGCTGGCATGCTGTTCGGCCACGGCCTGAGCCAGCCTGGTTGCTTCAGCCTGGGTGCGCACCCGGCAATCGGGCCACAGGTCTTCTGGCTCCATGTTGAAAACTTTTTTGCGCGTTTCACCGACCTTGGGCACAGCGGTTGGGGCTGCTGAAACGCCAACGACCTCCTGCTTTTTGAGCATATCCCAACTGCGCACCGTCACCTTTTCAATCTGACCGATGGTGGACAGGCGCGGGCGAAAGGTGACCAGGTCTTGCGCGTAGGTCAACTCAGTGGTCGTGCCCGCTGCTGGCGCTTCACAATACAGTGTAGTGCCTTTCACATAAAGCAAGTAACCCAGGGCGGCAGCCCGCTTCTGCAGAAAGGCCAGGTTGCTTTCGTTGGCCTGCAACACGTAGGGATGCACCTCTGGCGTTGGCCCGGTCTTTGCCGTGAGTCCCACCTCAGCCGCCAATTTTTTAAGCAAGTCGCCGTCGGTCACGTTCACAAACGAACGGGCAAAGCGGCCACGGGCGAGGCGGTGCAGGCGGTCGAAGGCTCGCACAATCAGGCGCTGCCCGTCGGGGCTAAAGTCCGGCTCGATCTCAACAATTTCGCCATTAAACAGCGGCGTTGGTCTGGTACCCACCTTGACACTCACCGTTAAGGCTACCCCTGGTGCCAGGTTGGCCGCATCTATCCATGTGAGTTTCGGGTCGTGGAGCACAAGCGTGGCCACAGCGGGCAGGTGCAAATTGCTTTCCACCTCAATCTGTTCCAGCGCCGCAAACAGATCGGCAGCTGCATCCTGGCCGTCGAGTTGCAGATAGAACTGGGTAAATAGCTTATTGGTGTCAGTCATTGGGAATCACCAGCACCATGCCCGGCGTCAGGCGGCGAATATGGCTTAAGGCGTTGGCATCAGCAATCGCCCGCCAACGGGTCGAGTCGCCATAGGATTTATAGGCAATCCAGGCCAGTGTATCGCCCGCGCCTACGTTCCAGACCCGCTCGCCGCCATCACCGCCGGAGGTGGGATTTTGCGGGCGGAGCTGGCGCGTGTCTTTCACTTGCTGAAAGGTCACATCGAGGGTGGCCCGCACCGGCGTGCCATCATCAAGAAACAGGGTGAACTTCTGGGTAATACTGGTGATCACTGCATCAAACGACCAGTTTTTGCCCCACTGAAAGCGCACCATGGGCGGGCGGGCCTTCTGGGTTTTGGGGTCGCGCAGGCTCTCGTCTACCGACATCAGTTCCCAGATTCCATCGGTGTAGGCCGTTCGCACATCGTTGCGTTCGGCATAGGTATCGAAAAAGAGCTGCATCTGCAAGGTGGCGGGCTGGCCACTGCTGAACTCCAGTTGGGGCATATCCTTGCCACTGGTGCCGCCCTGCACCCAGGTGTTCTGCTTGCTGAAGGTATACTCCGTCGGGTTGAACAGACACGAAACCCGCTGCCCACCTTGATCAAGGTTGATGATTAAGGCTTTCGCCAGGCTAGTTGTGTTGGGCATCAGCTTACTCCGTTACGAATGCGAGCGCCGACGTTCGGCGGCCAACCGCTGTTTCAGGGCTGCGTAGACCTGCCGGGCCAGCGCGTCCAGATCGGGGGCCGGAGCCACTGGGGCCGCCGGTGTTGGGCTGTCCACAGCTGGCTCGGCCCCCACCATGCGCCCCGGTTCCGCCCGTTCAACTGGGGCGGCCTGGGCCTGCGCCGGTGGCTGAGGCGCGACAGCGGGCGGGTTGCTGCGGCGGGGCGGCGCTGCTGCACGGGGCGGCTCGGCGCTGGCCGTCGCCGGTCGCTCGGCTGGGGCCTGCCACGTCGTCAATGGCTCCCAGGGCGCGGGCAGCCCGCCCCACGGGTCGTGTGCGCTGGCCGGGGTAGCTACCGTTGACGGCGACGAGGCGACGACACTGGCGACCTGTTCGGTTGGCTCTGGTGCGCTGCGGTTCACGGTGGCCCGCTGCCGGGCCAGGCGGCGCACTGCTGATTCAACGCCAATGGCCAGCGGCTCATCGTCAGGCTGCGGCCCCGGTGCGGTCGGTTGCTGACGCAACAGCGGCGGCACAAAACGGCGCTCCCGCTGGCGGGCCACATGGGTGAGTTCGTGGGCCAGCAGGCCCAGGCTGGCGGGCGAGTCCTCAACACTGCCCTCGCCCAGCACCACCACCTCGCCAGTGGCTAGCCCGGCTGCCCCCAGCCCTGCCGCCACAGCATCAGCTGCTGGCCCCCGGAACACCGGCACAGTGGCCGGGTCAAACCCCACAACCGGTTGCAAAAAGCGCCGGGTTGACTCTCGCAGCGGAACGGCTTCAAGCGGGCGGGCTGGTGCGCCAGGCGTCGCAACCGTTGGCGGAGCCGCCTGCGGGTAGAGCCGTTGCGCCCAGGCCTGCGGTGAGCCGGGTTCCTGCGCGGCGAGTACGGTAGGCGCAGCCTGCGCTTCAGTCGCCGCTGGCCGCACTTGCGGATTGAGCCGTTGCGCCCAGGCCTGCGGTGAGCCAGGTTCTGGCGCGACGGGCGCGGCCTGCGGTTGAGTCACTTCAACCGGCTGGCGGGCGGGGTTGAGCCGCTGCGCCCAGGCCTGCGGCGAGCCGGGTTCCGGCGCGGCGGGTGTGGCTTGCGGTTGAGCCGCCGTTTCAACTGGCGGACGAGCAGAATTGAGCCGTTGCGCCCAGGCCTGCGGCGAGCCGGGTTCCGGCGTGGTAGGCGCAGCCTGCGATTCAGTCGCCGCTGGCCGCACTTGCGGATTGAGCCGTTGCGCCCAGGCCTGCGGCGTGCCGGGTTCCGGCGCGGCGAGTACGGCTTGCGGTTCAGTCGCTGCGGGCCGCACTTGCGGATGGAGCCGTTGCGCCCAAGCCTGCGGCGTGCCGGGTTCCGGCGCGGCGGGTGTGGCTTGCGGTTGAGCCGCCGTTTCAACCGGCTGGCGGGCGGGGTTGAGCCGTTGCGCCCACTCTTGCGGCGAGCCGGGTTCCGGCGCGGCGGGTGTGGCTTGCGGTTGAGTCACTTCAACCGGCTGGCGGGAAGGATTGAGCCGCTGCGCCCAGGCCTGCGGCGAGCCGGGTTCCGGCGCGGCGGGTACGGTTTGCGGTTCAGTCGCTGCGGGCCGCACTTGCGGATTGAGCCGCTGTGCCCAGTGCTGCGGCGAGCCGGGTTCCGACGCGGCGGGTGCAGCTTGCGCTTCAGTGGTCGCTGGCCGTACTTGCGGATTGAGCCGCTGTGCCCAGTGTTGGGGCGAGCCGGGTTCCGGCGCGGCGGGCGCAGTGCTAGTTTCAGGAGTTGCAAATGGAGGTGAAACCTGCTGCTGTGACTCGAATGAGTCTGGTGGCGGGGCGTCCTCTGGCTCCGCCACCACAACATACTCACGCTGCGGATAAAGCCGTTGTTCCCAGTGTTGGGGCGAACCGGGTTCCGGTTCTGCTGGTGCGGCGGGCAGCGCCTGCCCGGCCTCAGGCACTGGTTGCTGTGGCGGCAACGGAGCGGTTGCAACGCTGGCGTTGGGCGGCGCTGCCACATGCGGCGGTGGCGTGGTCTCCGCCGCATGTGGCAGCGGCATTGGCCGACTCGCTGCGGTCTGCTGTTTCGTCTCAACTATTGGCGGCAGCGCTGGTCTCGGCACAACGGGTCGTGAGTCTACCTGTGGCGGCGTGGTGCCGGGCAGCATCGGTTGAGCGTCAGCCTGTAGCACCGACGCGGGCGATGCATGCGGCAATGGTGCCGACGACCCTGGCGGTGTTGCCTCAGCCAGCGTTGCTTGTGCAGCAACATCGCCCTGACCAGCGGTTTGTGCGTCCTCCATCGTCACGCCGGATCGAACCGCCTGAACTTCAGGTGCAGCAGTTGCCGGTGTTGCTCTGGTTGCTTGCTGGCGACGACCAGCAGGGTCGGACGGCTGGCCAGCTTGAGCCGATGGAGTTGGCTCGCTGGCAGGCGCTGGTTCACTGGTTGACGTTGGAACCTGCTGGCGCGGCGCGGCTGGTGTGGTCTCAGAAGCTGCTTGCAGCGGCACAACTGGCGGACTCGACAACAGTGCTGTGGGTTGCGCAACCTGCTCTGGCTGTTGCATGTCGCGTGGCGGCTGCGCCGAGGCTAGCCGAATAGGCCCTGGTGACGCTGGAATAGACTCGGGCGACACCCCTTCTGGCATCCGTCCAGTCGGCGCGGCTGGCTGGTTTGCCGTTGGCTCCACCGGTTTCGCCGCTGAGTCCGCCGGGCTACGCAACACTTCGGGCGCGGCCCACTCAGCGGCTGGCGCTGCATGTGGCAGCGCTGGCAGCGTTTCGCCCTGGCCTGGCGTTGGCGGTGCGCTGGGCGTAACGGGCGCTGGTGAGCGGGCCGGTTCAGCTGCTTTCGGCAAGCTCGCAGGCGGCAGTGGAGCTAACGCCGGTTGCGGCTGAGATGCAGGCGCATGCTGAAGCGGCGTATCTGCTACAACCGCCTGGGGCAAAGATGGGGCTGTGCCCATTGCCGCAAGTTGCGGTGTCGTTTCAGCAGCGGGTGTGTTATCACCATGTGCGGCAGTGGGCGACGCAACAGAATGAGGCCGCGCCGGAGACACCAACGCTTCAGCGGCAGATGTGTTATCACCAGGTGCGGCAGCGGGCGGCGCAACAGAATGAGGCCGCGCCGGAGACACCAGCGCTGGCTCTGCCGCTGGCCCTGCACCGTGTGGCGCAAGCGTGGCGCTTTCTGGTGACGCTGGTTTTTCCGGCGGTGGTGGCGCTGGCGACGCTTGCACCAGGCTGCCTGAGGCTGGCCGCTGGTCGAAATCTGCTGCTTCGGCGAGCCGCTGGCCCAGCGGCAAGCGTGGGCGGGGCTGCTGCTGCGCAGGCCGGGCGGGCGGTGTGCGCATGCGCTTCACCATGTCGGCCACCGGGTCTGCTGCCCCTGCGGGCGCAGGTGGCGCTGCTGCCGCTTCCGGTGGTTGCCACGCCGAGTCCCGCATGCGCCGCACCAGGTCGGCCAGGCTCCCGCCGGGTGCGGGGGGTGTTGGCACAGGGGGCGGCGCTAGTGTAGCCGGTGGCTCTGCTGCAACGGGCGCGATCGGCTCTGGCATGGGTGGCGCAGCCGTTGACGACCAATCCACCGCTTCCGGCCACGTCGCTGCTGGCTGTTCCAGTGGCAAGCCTGGTTCCGGCCACCGCTCCCCTTCCGCCAGCGGTTCCGTAGGCAGGGCCTGTTCGGGCCAGGGCGCTGATTCCTGTAGTGCTGGATTATCTGCGTTGTCGCCCATTGGAGCGGTAAGCGTTGGAATCGTGGGCCACTCCGGCCAGGTAGGCATGCTGCCACGGCCCGGCGTGGGCCGCACGCCACGGCCCATGAACTGGCGCGTGCGGTTGCGCAGACGAAGCACCCGGTTGAGCAGTGACCAGCGAACCATGTAGCTTACCCCATCTGGAGACCGGCGTGGGCCAGTTCCAGCGTTTCAACGGCGTTAACATTGCTTCCGGCATCAAACTGCGGCCCAACCCACTTCACCGGGTAGGCACGTAGAAAGTTCCAGCGCAACAGCTCTTTTCCAGCCACGTCGTACATGATGATGCTGAGGTTGCGCCGGTCAATTTTTTTGCCCGCTGCAATGTTCATGTACCACTTAAACAGCTCGTTTGAAGCCGTGATGCCCCGTTTCAGCGTGATATTGCCCACCCTGGTGCGCCCCGGCAGGCGATGAACAAAACCGTTGTTGCCGCCCTCGGCATACTCCAGCACGTCGGTCTCTACCTGGAGGCCGCTGAGTTCGGTAAAGGCGGCCTGGGCCACCCCGTCAATCACGACGTAAAAGCGACTCAGCGGATGAATATCCTGGCTCATCGGCGTCGCTCCTTGCGCTGCCCCAGCCGCCCGGCGCGAGCCTGTTCCAGCCGCAGCTCCTCCTGCATCAGCCGGTAGACTTTGTCGGCCAACTGCTGCAGATCTATCGGCTGGTTCTGGCTGTCAGGCTGAGGCTGAGAAGCCAGCGGGGGTTGCTGTTCATCCATGGGCGTCATCCAGGTTCAGCACAAAACGAGTGCCACATGTTGGGCACTGGGTTTCAACCAGGTTCCCTTCCGCCGTGTTGATGCGCTCGTAGAGTTCCTGCAAAAAGCTAAAATCGGTGCTAAACAGCCGCTCGATCAGGGCCGGGCCGGGCTGATTGAGCGTGCCCAGGCGCGTCACCACCCGGCCCAGCAGCAGCACCACCAGATAGGCTTCATTCGCCCGCACGCGGGGGTCGCCCAGCGGTTCCACCTCATCCATGGTGGTGGCCCGCCGCATAATCCCCTGGCGATGCAGGTTGCCCTGCTCATCCACATAGCCGCACGGCAGCGTAAAGGCAAATTCAGTCTGTAGCATGCAGCGTGAAACGGCCTGCCGCATGTGGCCACACCCACACACGGCAGACCAGGTATCCCTACTTCACCCGCTTGTAGCCCTCAATGGCAATCTCCAACTCCTCAATCGCCCCACCAATGTAATCCTGAATGGCTTCCAACAACTTTTCTTCATCCGGACTGCAAAAAGTGAGTGCTTGCCCGCGCTTTGTTCCACGTCCGGTCCGACCGATTCTGTGCACATATTGTTCTTCCATGTCCGGCACATCATAATTGATCACATAATCCACATTTGGAATATCGATACCACGGGCTGAGACATCTGTTGTGATCAGTATCCGATTTTCTCCGTTGCGAAATCGATCAAGAATGGAGAACCGATCAGATTGTTCCAGGCCACCATGCAAAGCTTCGCAAGAAATAGCAACACGTTCCATCGCTGCGACGACCCTTTCTGCGCGTACTTTTGTCCTTACAAACACCACAAAACGGTAATCAGGATATTCCTGAATCATGTTTTCCAGAAAGAAGCGCTTGTCATCCATACTGACGCGAATGAAAGCATGATCCACATTTTTAGTGATCAAATCTCTCGGCGAAATCTGTATTCGGATGGCATCCCGAACGATGTCGTAAGCCAATGATTTAATTTTTTTTGTGATTGTTGCGGAAAAAAACAGCGTTTGACGATTTTTCTTCGGAGAAAGTTTGTGGATAGCTTGAATATCATGTGCAAACCCAAGATCCAGCATTCTGTCTGCTTCATCCAACACCAGAAAACGTAAATGATCCAATGATAAATATCCTTGAGAGCGCAAATCAAAGACACGTCCGGGAGTTGCAACTACTACATCAACGCCTTTTTTTAGTGCCGCAATTTGTGGATCCTGTTCTTTACCT
>JALONX010000283.1 GCA_025454695.1 Chloroflexaceae bacterium | reverse complement strand
CGCAATTCTATCACACGGTCGAAATGTTCGGCGATGCGACTCATATCGTGAGTGGCGACGAGGAGCGTTTTGCCCTGCCCCTTCAGTTCGCGGAGCACCTGCAAAATGGTGCTGCGAGTCCCATCATCCACCGCGTTAAATGGCTCATCGAGCAGCAGCATGTCCGCTTCCTGCACTAGCGCCCTGGCCAGTAGGGCACGCTGCTGCTGCCCGCCAGAAAGCTCGCCCACCTGCTTGTGGGCCAGGTGGCCAATGCCCAGCCGATCCAGGGTAGCATGCACCTGCGCAAAATCGGCAGCACGGGGCCGCCGCAGCCAGCCCAGATGAACATAACGTCCCGTCAACACCAGGCGCTGCACGGTGATAGGAAAGCGCCAGTCTAGCTCGCCCCGCTGCGGCAGGTAGGCCACCCGGTGATGGCACGCGCCCACCCGCAAGCCGTAGATAAGCAGTTTGCCCGCTTCCACTGGCAGCAGCCCGGCAACCGCCTTGAGCAGGGTGGACTTGCCGGAGCCGTTTGGCCCCACCAGCGCTACCCGCGTGGCCGCCTGCACGCTGAGAGTTACATCATGCAGGGCCACGTCGGGTGCGCCGGGGTAACGCACCGCTAGCCCCGCCGTTTCAAGGGCCGGGGCATAGGGCACCGCCTCTGCATGGTGGCGACCGCTATATGACAGGAGCATCTCTATTTTCCTGTACATGAAATGCGGGAGCCACGCTCCCGCATTCCACACATGTGCTACCGTGCGAATACAACGTCTGGTAATCCAACATCGAAAATCCAAAATCCAAAATCGAACTAGCCCTTCAGCGCGGTCACGATTGATGATACATTGTACCGCATCAGCGTGATATAGTCAGGTGCCGGGCCACCAGCCTCGCTCAGGGCGTCGGCGAAGAGTTCGGGGCCAAGCTTGACGCCGGTTTCATTAGAAAGCGTTTCCATCACTGATGGATTGATGGCAGTTTCGGCGAAGATGGCAGGCACCCCGGTGGCTTTGATGTCGCTCACCAGTTCGGCAATGTCCGCCGCCGATGGGTCGGCCACTTCGGTGGAAACGGAACCCATAGCCGAGCCGAGCACTTCAAAGCCGTAGCTGTTGGCGAGGTAGCCAAAAGCATCGTGGGAGGTGAGCAGCTTGCGCCGTTCGGCAGGCAGCGACTCGACTTCCGCCTTGATGAAGGTATCCAGCTCGGTGAGTTGTGCCAGGTAGGCGGTGGCATTGGCGCGGTAGGTTTCGGCATTGGCGGCGTCGGCGGCAATCAGGGCGTCGCGAATATTCTCCACCATCAGCTTGGCGTTGTCTACGCTCTGCCAGATGTGGGGGTCATACTCACCGTGTTCATGCTCTTCCGTGGTTGCAGTGCCCGCCGCCCCAGTGGGCTTTTGCTCGCCCTCGTGGCTGTGGCCATGTTCCTCTTCCGCTTTGAGGGTAGTCACACCCTCAGACACCAGCACGCGAGTGGCCTGTGAGCCAGAGGCGGTATAGACATCATCTAACCAGGTTTCAAAATCCAGACCAATCTCAAATAGCACGTTAGCATTAGCCAGGGTTGCGCTGTCGGCGGGCGAAGGCTCAAACGTGTGAGCGTCGCCGCCTGGGCCAACCAGCACTGCCAGGTCAACATTGTCGCCGGCGACATTCTTCACCATGTCGCCAAGGATGCTGAAGGTGGCGACAACCTGGAGTCTGTTGGCACTGGGGGCGGGAACTGCCGTCGGCGCTGCACTTGCCGAGGCGGGGGTAGCAGCGGGCGCGGTGGCGGCTGCCGGGGCGGCAAGCGTGGCGGCAGGAGCAGCAGTGGCGGCTGCCGGAGCCGTAGCAGCAGTGGTGGGGGCGGGCGCAGCGGCCTGCTGGCCCCCACAGGCGGTGAGCAGTGCCAGCAACGCCAGCACCAGCCCTACCATTGAAAAACGAACGTTACGCATAATCACCTCACATGTACGCTAATTGATACAATATATCGTTATGAGATGATACGCGGTTGCAACGCGCTTGTCAAATAATCTGACACGCGGAACGTAAGAACCGAGAACCGAGCCTGCCCTGAGCTTGTCGAAGGGAACCGAGAACTGAGAACCGAGAACCCAAAACCCAAAACCCAGAACCGCATCCTAAAACGTCATGCGTAAAACGTCATGCGTACTCCGGCGTAATCACGTTTCACATTCCACATGTCTTTTTCCTGGCCTGGCACGCTGATTGCCCGCTGTGCTAGAATGAGATGACAGGCATGCCAGCGTTGGGAAACGGAGTAACACCCATGGCCGAGTTAAAAGATAAATTAATCCTCGTGGTGGATGATGAGGCCCGCATGGTCAATTTTATGCGGATGAACCTGGAGCTAGAAGGCGCACGGGTGGCGAGCGCTTCCAATGGGCGCGAAGCCCTGGAGCATGCCCGTGAGGACATGCCTGACGTGGTGCTGCTTGACATTATGATGCCGGGAATGGACGGGTTTGAAACCCTGCGCCGCCTGCGGCAGTTCTCGCAGGTGCCAGTGCTGATTCTCACCGCCAAGAGCGAAGAGGACGACCGGGTGCGCGGTCTGGAACTCGGGGCCGATGATTACATCGCCAAGCCGTTTAGCCACCGGGAGCTGGTGAGCCGCATTCGGGCCGTGCTGCGTCGCCACTATGCCGCGCCGCCGGTACCGCAAACCATGGTAAAGGTGGACGAGCGCCTCAGCATTGATTTTGCCCGCCGCGAGGTGCTGGTGGCGGGCCAGCGGGTCAACCTGCGCCCCACCGAATATCGCCTGCTCTACCATCTGGTGCAAAACGCGGGCTATGTGCAGACTCACGAGATGTTGCTGACCAAAGTCTGGGGGCCAGAATACCGCGAGGAGAGTCACTATTTGCGGCTCTACATCACCTATTTGCGCCAGAAGATTGAGGAAGACCCGGCCAAGCCCAAATACATTCTCACCGAGCGCGGCGTAGGCTATCGCTTTGTGGATTTTGAGAATAAAGCGTGATTGAACTGCGTATTACGTACTGCGTACTTCGTAACCCTGATGTATGCAGTACGCAGCACGCACTACGCAGTACGCAGTCTTTATTGATCCACCAGACTCAACAGGTTCTGGCGCAGGCTACGCAGGCGCTGATCCATGTCGTCAGGGCGCACCCGCAGGTCGTTGAGCAGTTCGCCAATGCGTAGCTGAAATTCCCCAATTGGCCCCTTGTCGCCTTCGGCACTGAAGTTGTAGGCCCGGTCGAGCGAGACTTTGGCCACCACCAGCATGCGTTCTACTTGCGCCGTGTCATTGACATTGAGAGCAATCTCGGCGTCGGCCAGCTGGGTGGCGGCCCGCCCCAGGTAAAACATACTGCGCATGGAGCGCAGTTCGGCCCGCAGGTCAATAATCTCCTGGCTCAAAATGCGCGGGTCGGGCTGGGGTTGGGGCCGTGGCGTCCCGGCAGGCGTGGCAGTGAGCACGGGCGTGGCGGGCGGCGCTGCTTCGGGCGGGCTAGTGGGTGCAGGTGCGGGCGTGGGGGCAAGGGCCACACCAGAACCTGCGGCGAGGGGCAACAGGGCCAGGCTCAGGCCCACGGCCACCAGTGCCGTGAGGGCATAGGGCAGGATACGACGCAGCAACACCAACCAGGGGGACGGGGTTGGTGCGTCGGGCGTGGTCGGCGGTTCCTGCCCTGAGTCGGACACGTTGGGCAACCCTAGCTGGTGATCTCGTTGGCGAGAATGATGGCCTGGGCAATTTCGCGCATGGATTTGCGGGTGTTCATGGAAAGCTGCTGAATTTTGCGGAAGGCTTCGGCCTCTTTCAGCCCCTGCTGATCCATCAGAATGCCTTTAGCCCGTTCCACCAGCTTGCGCGTTTCCAGGGTTTCCTTCAGGTCGGTGAGTTCCTTATCCATCGCCAGGAACTCCTGATAGCGGGCCATCGCAATCTCAATCGCGGGCAGCAGTTCGGCCTCGCGGAAGGGCTTGACGATGTAGTTCACCACCCCGGCCTCGCGGGCGCGATCCACCAACTCCCGGTCAGAGTAGGCGGTGAGCAGCAGCACCGGCGCGATCTTCTCTTCGGTCAAAATTTTGGCGGCCTGAATCCCATCCAGCTTGGGCATTTTAATATCCATCAACACCAGGTCGGGGCGCAGTTCGCGGGCGGTGTGAATGGCACTCGCGCCATCGCCCGCTTCGCCCACCACCAGGTAGCCCATGCCAATCAGAGTCTCTTTCAAATTCATGCGGATAATCGATTCATCGTCCGCGATGACGAGCCGTATTTGAGCCATAGCCCGTGTTCCTTGTTATGCTAAATCTTTCGTGCCCATGGAGTATAGCATGGTGAAAGACGACGGTCAACAAAATGTGATGGTGGTACTGCAATGCCCGTGCTATACTTGGCAGCACCATGCACCACGGTGCGGACTCACCCGTACCCTGATTGCCCGACGCGAGCTTCTCCAGCGTGGTAAGCTGTGGGGGCTTTTTGAAAGCGTGTGTATGAAGGACAAGCGCATGCTGCTGAACATTGCCGTGATTGCCCTGGGGGCGGCCCTGGGCGCGAATGCCCGCTATGGCCTGTCACTCTGGGCGGCGGAACGGTTTGGCACCGCTTTTCCCTACGGCACCTTTATTATCAATGTGGTGGGCAGCTTCTTGATTGGCCTGGTGATGGCCTGGAGCCTCACCAGAGCACCTTTGAGCGAGCCGCTGCGGCTGCTGGTGGTGACGGGGATTCTCGGCGGGTTCACCACTTTTTCCAGCTTTAGCTACGAAGCCTATGCCCTGATTGTGAACGGTAACTGGCCGCTGGCGCTGCTCTACTGGCTGGGCAGTGTGGGCCTGGGCTTTCTGGGTGTGGTGCTGGGCTTCGCCCTGGTGCGTGCGTTCTAGGGCAGAAACGCAGAGACGTAGAGGCGCGGAGGACGCAGAGATGCAGAGATACGGCGAACGTAGTGCGGACGTTAGTCCGTTGCAGGGCGTGCTGCGCCGAGCCATGTTCCGCGATGGGCAGTGGCACGACATGGCGATCTACGGCTTGCTACGGGCGGAGTGGAGTCAAGGTAACACCAGCGTATAATATCCAGATCAGGTTAGATTGTGTGCATGTCATTCTGAGCGAAGCGAAGAATCTTGTGCGTATGGATGCGAAGACCCTTCGCTTCGCTCAGGGTGACAGTAGAATGACCAGTATCTTTCAAGACTTGATAGCATCAGGAGAAATGCAGTTGATACAGCGCCCACCCTGCTACTCCCCTGAGTCTGTCGAAAGGCTTGACGAAGGGGAGCAGAGAAAAGGAAGTCAGGCAAGATGAGTTTCCGCATCACCTTGTCACCCTGTCACCTTAGTCATCTTGTCACTGGTTCACCCCGGCACGTCGGCCACACAGCGGAAGCCGTCGGTGAGGAAGAAACCGTCAGGCTCGCTGTTTTGCCGCGTGGTGGTGCGCACAAACAGCTCATTTGAGGTGTAAGCCCCGCCCCGCCGCACCCGCACGCCGTAGCGCCCCGGGTCGTCGCGGCCATCACCAGGCCGGTAGGGGTAGTTCCAGTCAAGGCTGCTTGTCCACTCAAACACGTTGCCCGCCATGTCCACCGCGCCACAGGGGGCATCGCCGTGGGGCGAGTATGCGCCAACGGGAGTCACATGGCCGGGGCCGCTGTCGGCAATGTTGCAGCGGCGGGCGTCCCATTCGTCACCCCAGGGGTAGCGCCGCCTGGTGCCACTGGCCCAATCCCACGAGGCCGCTTTTTCCCACTCTGGTTCGCTGGGCAAGCGCTTGCCCGCCCACGTGGCGTAGGCATGCGCCTCGTGCCAGGAAACACCCGTCACCGGGTAGTGTTCGTAGCCGAAGGGCTGCCAGTGAGTCGGAAAGAGGCGCGGCCAGGAGCCACCGGTAGCGGCCAGAAAGCGGGCATATTCGCCCACCGTCACCGGTGTGCGGTCAATGTAGTACGCCGGTAGCACCACCTCGTGGGCCGGGCGCTCGTTGCCCCGGCTACTGCTGTCGCTGCCGAACATGAAGGAACCGGCAGGCACCAGCACCATTGCTTTGCCATCCTGGGGCCAGACGATCTGTTGTGGTAATTCCGGTTGCGTCATACGACTCAAAACCTGGGCCGCGGTGGGAGGCGACACTGCGGCTACTTCCAGAGTAGCAATCAATTGCCGCGTGGCGACCAGCTCTTCTAACACGGTGTCGGGGCAATCAATCCCGGCGGCGTAGGCATAACGCTCCAATTCAACCAGACGATAGCGGCTCCGCTCCAGGGCCTGCATCTGTGCCAGACGATCCTGCATGGTACTGCTCCTTGCGGCGCTTCCCCATGTACGCTCGTACTGGTTGGCCGCACCACCATGTTAAACGTTGGCACATATCGAAATTTGAATGAGCTATAGCTGAAGGGTTCACATGTCAGTTGGCAGTTCGCTCACCTCAGAGCGTGATCAGAAACTATTTTCTCGGATGGAGTCGATTTAAAAGCATTGTGATTGAACCAAGATAGATAAACGCCTCGCTCACATCTTGATTACGATTATATTCTCGACTGGCAAGACGATTGCGTCCCGTCCATGCGATGGATCGTTCAACCACCCATCGCTTCGGTATGACCGCAAATCCTTTTGTCCCGGGTATTTTCGCAATGACATTGAGTTTGAACGCCGTGTGTGCTTCCATCCAAGCCGCAAGACCGGCTTTATACCCTTCATCAACCCGAACTTCTTGCATGCGTGGAAAATCCTGATGATGTTCCGTCAAGAGCCATTCGGCGCCTTCGGTGTCGGAAATATGTGCAGGATGCACCAGGACACGCAGCAAAAAGCCATTCGTGTCAACCCAAAACTGACGTTTGCGTCCATGGATTTTTTTTTCCCCCGTCGATACCGCGTTCGCCCCCAACTTCGGTCGTCTTTGTGGATTGGGAGTCAATGACGCTGATAGACGGTTCTTCATCGCGATTAAGCGCTTTTCGGGCAGCTTTGCGGAAGCTATCATTCAGTTTAACAAAGGTTCCATCCGCATTCCATTTGTCAAAATAGTACCGTATGGAGCTCATCGGAGGGAAATCGGAGGGCAGGAGCCGCCATTGACACCCGGTTCTATTACGATAGATCAGCGCATTCACAATGGCACGCAGGTCTATTTCGGTTGGTCGCCCCCCTTTGGTGAGGTGGTCGTGACAAGTGGTTCAATCTCCGCCCATTGGACATCGGTCAGATCGGTGGCATACCGGGTCGGGTAGTACCGGCGTTCGCGCTTCGGCAT
>JALONX010000282.1 GCA_025454695.1 Chloroflexaceae bacterium | reverse complement strand
AGGTGCGCCACGCAGGTGTCGGCAGCACCTTTTTTCATGCAAATGGAGAAGGCGACACGGCGGCACGCATGGCGGCGTTGGCCCAAATTTTTGTTGACGCTGGATTGCCCGCCGAACTGCGAACCGATGTGGACTCACTGCTGTGGAACAAGCTGATCGTCAATGTGGGGCTAAACGCGCTGACGGCGCTGCTGCGGGTACCCAACGGCGTGGTGGCCAGCGTACCCGCCGTGCGCGAACTGGCCGCCCAGCTAGTGGCCGAGGCTGCTGCCGTGGCTGCCGCCAGGGGCACGCCCGTGGCGGGCGACCCGCTGGCCCAGGTGCTGGCCGTCGCCGAGGCGACCGCTGCCAACCGTTCGTCCATGTTGCAGGATGTGTTGCGGGGTAGCCCAACCGAGATTCACACCATCAACGGGGCGGTGGTGCGGGAGGGCGAGCGGCTGGGGATTGCCACACCAGTCAACCGCATGGTGTTGGAGCTGGTGCAGGCGGTGGAGGAAACGGCCAGCATGCGGGTGTAACTGGTACCCGTCAACCGAGGTCTGATCACACGTTCTTATACAGAGCAAACACTATCGTGCAAGAGCTGACTATCAGGCTTGTTCTTCGCTGCGGCCCACCCAGAAATTATTAGCCTGCACGGTGCGTTCGCTGCGCACGGCAACCCCAGCAACCTCGGCCTCGTCAACGCTGTTCACCAGCACCACATCTGGCGGCAGGGTAAAACGGTTGACATAGGCCGCAATTGCCTCCCGAATTTTCTCCGTCGTGGGCTTGTTGGGGGTCGCATCATACCAGACCATGTACACCATCACGCCTCCTGGTGGTTTCCCGGTTGCAAGGTTCCGCGCCATCACTGCCAACGCTGCAAACGCTGCGGTGAACGTCGAGTGGTTGTGCCTTTGTGACGGGCATCTGGACGATATTTAGGAAGTTCCAGCAGCGACCAACAGGCGTTGCAGCGCATCACGCACACCCAACGCGGTGCTGGCCATTTGTTGGGGAATATGGGGGTGATCCTCGACCCGCCCGCGAAATTGCTTGCCCATCTGCCAGATAAACATGGAATAATCGGTTCCTGCAATCATTACATGGTACACGCGGCCCTGCCGAACCACTCGTCCGTTACGTCGTTCCACAAGCTACCACCTTTCCTGAGCTACAGGCTGTTGTCGCGCTGTGCCGTGCATTAGTCACATAGTTAACGTATTACGCCTGCGGTGCCCCGGCGTCTGGGAATAGCGGCAGGTTCGGGGGCCGGGTCGCAGCTGCCACCCTCAGGTGGGAAACGTAACCCGAAGCTCCGCAGCAGAATCTCGCGCAGGGTAGCTTCATTAGATCGGCTGGTGACAAGGGTCACCGCAATGCACTGCCCGGTATTGGCCGGATCACGCTCGACGTGGGCATCTTGCCAGTGCGGCCAGCGCCGGAGCGTGGCTAGAATACGGTTTTCAGCCGCACCGTGAAGGGTAAGGCGCAGTTCGCCTGCTACACTGATGTCGAGGGTGGTCATTGGTTTTCTCCTTGCTGCGATGCTGTAATCACGTTGATATGATGTGTATGGCAGAGTTGTAGCACTTCTGCGTCGGTGGTGTACACAGGAAGGCTGCCGACATGCTGGGCCTGTTTGATAACCGCAGCAATCTGACTGGTGTAACTGGTTCGTGGGGGCAGTCCGTCGCGCACCAACTGCACGCAGAAGCGGTCATCAGCAATACGGGCAACCGCAAAGTAGGCTGCTGGTGCGGGGAGCGTGGCGAGTGTGGGGGTACTTGTGCCCCGTCGTTCTTCATCCATGGCGACTTCCTTGCGCAGCGGCTACGGTTGATGGAATCGGAGCCGCAGAGGTGGCCTGCACCGCCAAAGCACCCTGCTGAATGTAGCAGGGCGGGGCGCGAAAGCGAGGAAGCAGTGGGCTTGGAGTAGGCCCTGTGTGCAGCGTGATTGTGCTTCCTGGCGCAGGCCCGTCGGGTGTGATCAACAACCCTGTGATACCACGAACCGCTTGATGAATTATCAAACGCCAGGTGATGGGGACGGGCCAGTGGCCCGAAAGAAGTATATATCATGCAGTATACCACGGAACAGGGCCACAGGCAGGGCCAATTCGAAACAACGTCCCATTGCTTGCGCCAACAACAAAGCGGCCCACCAGAAGCCGCTTTGTCGTAGAACATCTCTATGAGTCCGTTTACGGCTTTGCGGTTGGCATGTTCGGCATCACCGGCATACCCAATTCAGCGGCATCGGTAGGCGCTTCAACTTTCACGCTGCCATTGATGTTGCTCAGTTCCACCAGCATGTTAAGGGCGACATTCTGGTCGGGCTTGTCTTTGGCGGTGCCATCAATCTTTATCTGCACCTTGCGCACATAGTCGTCGCTGCAGATCCAGAAGCTTCCTTCAGCACTGTTGACCTTGCCAAAGCTGCTGCCCAGGCCGCCAAACATCTTCTCGAAGGTGGTGCCGGTGCCGGTGTAGGCGGTGCAGCTCACCCCATCAATCTGCTCGCTGCTGCCGACCTTGATCTGGGCATATTCCGCGTCGGTGAGCTTGAGATCGTTGAACATGCTGGTCGCCTCAATCGGCGGCTGGCTCTGGGCACCGGCCCCTTCTGGTAGCACATACCATTTGTCTTCGGCGGCCCCCATGATCGGCACTGGCCCCCGCACATAGGATTTGCCGTCAACCGTGGCGAACTGAATGCCCTTGCTCGGGTCGCCGCTCAGCATGCTCACCACCGCACCGGAAAAGGTGAAGTTGTTATTCTTCCCGTCAAAGTCGCCAGCGATGCTCATAAACGTGCCACCCGTTTCGCTCATGCCGGGCACATCGGTTCCCATCACCGGCCCTGAGCCGCTCATCTCGATCTTCGCGCTGTAGCTCTTGATATCTTTGCCCTTGGCAAAGGCGGTTTCAAAGGCTTCTTTGGCCGGTTTTGCGGGAGCCTGAACAACAGCGGCGGGGGCAGTGGTGGGCGAGGTGGGCGTGGTGGCAGCACCACCGCCACAGGCAGCGAGGGTCAGCGTCGCACCGACAAAGCAGGCGAGCAGGCGGTTCTTCAACACAGGTCGTTGTCCTTTCTTGAGAACGTTCTTGTCTGGAACGTGTGTGCAGCATACCTCCGCTGCACCTGGTATGATGACGTGCCAGTGTGAGCAAAGCTTTCCACGCTATGTCGGCGTGGGCAAAGCCCCAAACCGGCTCATCAAGTGTAGCACCCGGCCATAACCAGAACGGCAACAGGGGCTACACTCCGTCAGCAGCCTAACAGCTGCGTGTGACAAGTACGATCACAAGAGGAACGGAAGAACTACAACTTTCCCACCTACTTCTCTGCCGCATAGGCCACCACCACCCAGAAGACCACACTGCTCAGCGCCTGCCATGTGAAAAAAGCGAGAATCGCGCTCGCCACCAGCCGCCCCCAGCGCCCGCGCCAGAGCTGTGCCAGGGCCAGCCCGCCCAATAGCGCCACGGCGGGAATGAGGTGCATGGCCTGCTTTTCCACCAGCGGCACGTAGTAATCTACCAGGGCGAAGATGGGGTAGACCAGGCACCAGGCGAGGAGGAGGCCGCCAAGAGGCGGGACAGGAGACCGGAGACGGGAGACCGAGGCCGCTTTGCGACCCAACGCACTGTGCTGACCCCAGTCTCCGGTCTCCCGTCTCCGGTCGCCACACAGCAACAACAGCCCTCCGCATGCAGACAGCAGCAGCAGCAGGCCGTCGAATCGGAGGGGCAGCACGCCGATGAGTTGGGCCAGGCCGGGCGGCGCGGCGGACTCACTGGCCCCTTTGAGTTCGCCGCTACCGCCCAGCGCCCCCAGCAGCGTCGGCAGGCTCTGGCTGACGAGGGCGGGCACATGCCAGCCGTAGTACAGCACGGTTGCCGCCAGCGCCGCCCACAGCCCCGCCCGCAACGTCGGGCCGAGGGCCTGGTCGCGGCGCAGGGCCAGCAGCCCCAGCAGCAGCAACCAGGTGACGCCCAGAAACATCATCGAGGTGGCGTAGGAGAGATAGGCCAGGGTCATCGTCACGGCAAGCAGCAGTTGTGCCCGCCGTTCGTGTAAACGAGGGTAGAGCCGGAGCCAGGCCGCCACTGCCAGCAGGGTGAGACATTGGCCCAGCAGGTTCGGGAACAGCCCCCACGACACCGCCCACCACAGGCCATAGGGCATGATTGCCAGGAGCAGCGCCGCGAAAAAAGCCGCTCGCCGCCCTAATCCACCCAACACGGCAATACAGCCAATCAGTAGCACGGCGAACCCATCAACCGCCGCGCCCATTGCCAGCATGGCCAGCCGATCCCAGGGCTGGGGTAGGTAGGTGACGGGAAAGGAGAGCAGGTAGAAAAAGGGCGAGTAGGGGATGGTGACGGCGGCGTTCCACTGCTGGGGCGTCAGGCTCTGGTTGGGCAGAAAGAGTTCGAGAAAACGCCCCTGGGGGATGAGGCTGGCCCGCGCCAGGTGGTAGCGCGGGTCGAGCATAAAGATCAGCGGGTAGCTAGTGGCGGCCAGCCGCACGAAAAAAGCCAGTGCCGCCAGCCCCGCCAGTGGTTTGGCAGCAGCAGTAGCCAGCCAGCCCCGCCGGGCCAGCCAGGCCAGCAGCCCTTCGGCAGCCAGGTGCATCAACAACGTGAGCAGCAGTACCAGCGCCAGCCGCCCGCTGTAGATGGTGAGGTACGGTCGCCATGCGCCGCCATCGAGCAGCAGCGCTGCAAGCAGCCCGGCACACGCCATGCCGCCCGCGACCCAGGGCAGAGCGGGGCGGCGGCTGGTTCGCGCCAGGGTAAACGTCAGCAGGGCCACGCTGAGTCCAAGCAGCCCGGCCTGCACCCAGGGCACATCGCCGCCATCGCTCCGCAGCACCACATGGCTCAGGGCCACCCCACGGGGGCGTGGGTCGTCGGGGCTGCTCTGGCGCGGCGCACTAATTCGGATGGCGACATCGCCGCTGCCGGGCGCGGCCTGGGGCAGCAGGCGCACCGCGTTCCAGCCAGGGCCGGTTTCCACCAGCAGCGACTCACCGCCGCCGTTCAGCGTCACCGGCGTGCCAGGGTGCCCGGTGGTCAGCCGCAGCTCCACCGTGGTGCTGGAACCAACCCCCGGCAGCACAAGCTCGGCCTCGGGCTGCGACCAGCGGAAGCTTGTTTCGGCATTCTGTTCAGGCCGATGGAAATTGCGCAGAAAGGGGCTGTCGAGGGTGCCGCCGACGGCAATCGTTGTGACGGCGGGCTGGGCCAGCGCCAGGGCAAACAACAGGGTCGCCAACATACCGGCAACACATGCAGGAGCGAAGCCAGCGGACAGGCGTAACGAGGCCGAACGAACCAACCAGAACCGGCGTGAAACAACCATTCAAATAGAACCGAGAACCGAGAACCGAGAACCGAGAACCGGAACCAATGCAACACTGCAATGTCAAGGCAATGCTGTAGGGATGCGGCCTGTGATCCGCCCGCCGCGCAAAGGATGAACGATGAAATGCCATTGCTGTAGGGGCGCAGTCTCCGGCCCGCCCACAACGAAACATGCAATGTGGTAGGGGCACGGTTGCCGACCCGCCCGCTCAACATCATACCACAGCACCAGACTCCTACAACGCCCACAACCGCGTAGCCTGACTGGGAACAATTCCCCATGCGGCGTGGGAACATGTCAATATCTTTTTTGCAGGAAGTTTTTTATAATGACAGGGTGAAGCAACAACAATAAGGACATATATCTTGAACCCGACAACCAACGACTTTACCGCCGATGCCCGCCGTGCCCTGGAAGAAGCCAGCCGCCATGCGGCCAGCAGGGGCGCGGCGCAGGTGGAACCAGAACATATGCTGCTGGCCCTGCTGGAAGGAAAGGCCGGGCTAGTGCGGCGCACCCTCGCCGAGCTGAAGGTGGATGGGCAGCGCATGCAGCAGGTGCTGCTGGCCCAGGTGCCCCCGCCCGCCTCGGCCAATGGGGCTGCCACCCCGGCCAACAGCCCCGCCGCCAACCAGGTGCTGTCGGCTGCGCTGAAAGAAGCCCGCCACCTGGGCCACCGCCAGGTAGATGCATTGCACCTGCTGCTGGGCCTGCTCTACGACAGCCAGAGCCGGGCGGCTCAGCTGCTGAACGATGGCGGAGTCACGCTTTACGAGCTGCGCCAGCATGTGTTGCAGGGGCCGCGCCGCTTCGCCAACCGGGGTGCTGGCGTGCAACTCGGCGAGATCCTGGCGGTGGTTCGCATCAGCCCGGTGTTTCTGATTCCCCTGGGGCTGCTGCTGGCCAGCGGCCTGGGGCTGTACTTTAACCCGGCGGAGCTGTGGGTGACGCCGTTGACGCTGCTGTTTGTGATCAGCGGCTGGGTGGTGTCGCTGTGTGTGCATGAATTTGGCCACGCTCTGGCGGCCTACATCGGCGGTGATAGCTCCATGCGCGACAAGGGCTATCTCTCGCTCAACCCGCTGAAATACACCGACTGGCTTTTCAGCATTGTGCTGCCCCTGATCATCCTGCTGATGGGCGGCATTGGCCTGCCCGGCGGTGCCGTGTATGTGAACACGCTAGCGCTTCGCAGCATGCGCTGGAACAGTATTGTGTCGGCGGCGGGGCCGTTGGGCACCATTATCTGTGGCGTGCTGCTGATTACGCCCTTCGCCCTGTTTGACTGGTTCAACTGGGTGACGCCGGAAAACATCAATTTCTGGCCCGCCCTGGCCTACCTGGGCTTTTTGCAAATCACCGCGCTGGTGTTTAACCTCATCCCGCTGCCGCCGCTCGATGGCTTTGGCATCATTGCGCCCTACCTGCCGCAGGGCCTGCGCGAGCAGATGTATCGCTTCGGCAACCTGTTTTTTTTGCTGCTGTTTATGCTCTTCTTTATCGGCGGACCAATCACCAATGAATTTTGGAATGGCATACTGACCTTTGCCATGTATGTTGGTCTGCCCATTGACCTGGTGTTTGCTGGCATGGGGCGCATCCGCCCGTGAGTCAATGATCAGCAATCAGCGATGAGAGATTGGAGATTAGTTCTTCAGAAGCGCTGCTACCAGCCCAGGGGCACCAGCTACGATTGGGAAAAAATCAGGTCGCGGCGAGAAAAGGCGTAGAGGGCCAGGCCAAGCAGGGCCAGCAGCATGGAGGCCTGCGCTACCAGAATCACCGGGGCGGTGCCGCTGTAGTCGCGGCTGATGGCGAGGGCGTAGCCGCTAAAAGCAGGCACCAGTGGCCAGCTCAGCAGGGCCTGCACACTGGTAAG
>JALONX010000281.1 GCA_025454695.1 Chloroflexaceae bacterium | reverse complement strand
CGCCGCCCCCTGCGGGGTAAGGCGCTTCGTTAGATTGAGGCATATACGATGAATCCCTGGGGCGTGGTTGTTGGTTTTCTTGAATGGGCGCTGCTACAGCTGTCCATTGTGACTGGGAGTGCCGGTATCGGCATTATCCTCTTTACTGTCATTACTCGACTGGTGATTTTGCCCCTGACTTTGACATCGATTCGTTCGGGTCGGCGCATGCAGGAACTCCAGCCGCAGATTAAAGAAATTCAGCGCAAATATGGCAAAGACCCGCAGAAGCTGCAAGAAGAAACGCTGCGGCTCTACCGTGAGAATAAAGTAAACCCGGTGGGCGGCTGTCTGCCGCTGCTGATTCAGCTGCCGATTTTTATTGGTGTGTATCAGGCCGTGTCACACTTGATGATCCCTGGCTGGCAGGTCTGGTTGAGTGAAGGTGTGGCAACACAGTTCGCCCGCCCAGAGGTGCAGGCGATTTTCATCCAACCCTTTTTGGGCCTTCAGCTTGGTTTGGCGACGTTCCACCAGGACGCGGCGACGCAGGCCTGGACATTTGCTGGCCTGACCTACCTGATTCTGCCGATCCTGTCTATTCTGCTTCAGCTCACGCAGCAGGTGATGGCCATGCCCCGCGTGATGGATCCGCAGCAGAAGGCTATGATGCAGGCGATGTTGTTTATGCCGATTGTGTTCGGCTATATCGCCTTCACCTTCCCCATGGGTGCGGTGCTCTACTGGGTCGTGAGCAGCCTCGTGGGGGTGGTGCAGCAATACTTCACCTCTGGTTGGGGGTCGCTGGCGAACTATTTGAAGTTCCTGCCGCCCGATAACCGGCCTCTGCCCACTGCGGCAACGCTGGTTCCGGTCACGGTGAGTGCGAGTGGTGAGGGAACGATAACGGCTCCTGCCAGTGAGCGGCTGGGCTTTTGGGATGTGTTGCGCCCGCTGACTGAAGCTGAAGCTCCCGCCACAACCAACCCGGCTACTGGTGATACGGTAAAATTGGCGACTGACGACGCAATTGAGGAAGCCCGCCAGCAGGGTAGGCCGCAGCAGAACCCGCGCCGCCCTCGGAAACGGCGCTAGGTGTAGGGTTGGCCTTGGCAATGAATGGCGGCGTAGACTGTAGAGGGATATCAGGCTATGAAGAGCATCGAGATCAGCGCGAGAACGGTCGCTGAAGCTGTTGAACTGGCATTGGCACAGCTTGGCAAAGACCGCGATGAGGTGGCGATCGCGGTGCTGGAGTCAGGTGAGGGCGGCGAAGAAGCGCTTGTGCGCGTCACCGTTGTTGACGACGAGGACGACGAAGCGGCGGCTATGTCGGCGAGTGCGCCAACCTTCACTGGCGACGTTCCGGCCCTGGCGCGCAGAATTTTAGAAGACTTGCTGGAACGGCTCGATATTCACGGCTATGTGACGGCGGTGTTGTCGCGGGTGCCGAGCCAGCGAGGCGAGCCAGAAGAGACGATTACCTTGCATGTGGAAGGGGCCGATGAGGAGGCCATGGGCTTGCTGATCGGGCGGCGGGGCGAAACGCTGCGGTCACTCCAGTTTATGATTAATCTCCTGGTGAGTCGCCAGGTGCAGAAGTGGCCCCAGATTGTGGTGGACGTGGGGAACTACCGCCAGCGCCGCCAGGAATCGTTGGAAGGCCTGGCCCGCCGCATGGCCGAGCGGGTGCGCCAATCAGGCCGACCGATTACGCTGGAGCCGATGGCAGCCTATGAACGACGCATTGTTCACCTGGCCCTGCGCGGCGATAGCAGTGTCTACACTGAGAGCAGCGGCGAAGGCGAGAACCGCAAGATTGTGATTTACCCGGCGAAGCAGCAGGGGTGATTCTCGCTGCTGTAGACTGACCCGTTGTTCACGACCGGGGACGGAAGACCGAAGACCGGCTTCTTGTCCCCGGTTTTTGTTGTTATTTGTGCGATGATTGACTACCTCGCCCTCGGCCACCTGACCCGTGATCTGCTGCCCGACATGTCCACGACTGCTGGCGGCACCGTGTTGTATGCTGCAACCACGGCGCAGCGGCTTGGACTGAAGCCTGCGGTGTTTACGGCGATTGCCCCTGACCATACGCTTGAACTGCCGTTTCCGGTGGCGCTCACGCCATCGTTTGTTACATCTATCTTTGAAAACCGCTACCACGAGGGAAACCGGAGCCAGTGGCTGCATGCCGTGGCTGCACCCTTGAATCTGGCGTTGCTGCCGGAGGCCTGGCGACATGCACCCATCGTACATCTTGGGCCAGTGACCCACGAATGTAGCCTGGAGATGTTAGCCGCGTTTCCGCAGGCCCTGATTGGGGTGACGCCGCAGGGCTGGCTGCGGCACTGGGACGAGCCGCTGCCCGCGCCAGTGCGCCGGGTTGCGTGGTGCCCGCCACCTGAACTACTCAAGCGCATCGATCTGCTGGTGTTGAGTATTGAGGATGTGGACGGCGACGAAGCCCTGGTGCGCAGTTATGCCCGCCATTGTCCATTGGTGGCACTCACCCGTGGGGCCGAGGGACTCACGCTGTTTGTGCGCGGGGAATCGCAACGCATCGCTGCCGTTCCGGCCTGGGAGATTGATCCAACCGGTGCAGGCGATGTGTTTGCGGCGGCGATGCTTGCTTGTCTTTTCGAGAGCGGCGACCCGCTGGCGGCGGCCCATTTTGCTGCGGCAACTGCCGCCTGCGCAGTGGAGGGGCATGGGGTTGCGTCTATCCCGACGCAGGAAACGGTGCAGGCGCGGATGGGAGGAGCGTAGCTCTCACAAAGGCACAAAGCTTTTTTGCTGTTTTTTGCGGGCTTTGCGCCTTTGCGAGAGCTTTTCTGGTTAATCTTTCACGATTTCGCGGCTGATGACGAGGCGCTGGATTTCGCTGGTGCCTTCATAGATTTCGGTAATCTTGGCATCGCGGAAGAAGCGCTCGACCGGATACTCCTTGCTATAGCCGTTGGAACCGTGTACCTGAATGGCTTTCGTCGTCACCCACATAGCTGTTTCCGAGGCAAAGAGCTTGGCCATAGCGGCGTCTCTGATGTAGTCTTGGCCCTGATCCTTGCGCCAGGCGGCTTCGTAGGTGAGCAGGCGGGCGGCCTTGATGCGGGTGGCCATGTCGGCAAGGGTGAAGCCAACGGCCTGGAAATCGGCGATGGGCTGGCCAAACTGCTCGCGCACTTTGGCGTAGCTCAGGGCTGCTTCATACGCTCCCTGGGCAATGCCAAGGGCCTGGGCTGCAATGCCGATGCGCCCGGCGTTCAGAATCGTCATGGCGATTTTGAAGCCCTGGCCCTCTTCGCCCAGCCGCCGCCATGTGGGCACGCGGAAGTTGTCGTAGGCCATCTGGCAGCTGTGGGCGCTGCGAATGCCCAGTTTGTTTTCCACCTTCACAATGCTACAGCCGGGTTCGTTGGTGTCTACCAGAAAGGCAGTGATGCCCTTGTAGCCCTTGCTCGGATCCGTCATCGCCATGAGGATAATGGTGTCGGCATGGTCTCCGTTGGTGACCCAGTTTTTCACCCCGTTGATCACGTAGGCGTCGCCCTCGCGGCGGGCGGTGGTTTTCTGCGAAGCGGCATCGCTGCCAGCGCCTGGCTCGGAAAGGGAGAAAGCCCCCAGGGCACGCCCGCTGGCCAGCGGTACGAGCAACTCGCGTTTTTGCTCTTCGGTGCCAAACTTCTCCAGGCCGTAGCAGACCAGCGAGTTGTTGACCGAGGCGATCACACCAAGGGATGAGTCCACCCGGCTCAGCTCCTCAATCACCAGCGCATACGAAATGTAGTCCAGGCCCGCACCACCGTACTCCTCGGATACAGCCACGCCGAGTAGACCCATTTCACCCATTTTCTGTACCAACTCGGTGGGCCATTCCGCATGCTCATCGCGCTCGGCAGCGCTGGAACGAGCCTCTTTTTCCACGAACTGGCGCACGGTGTCACGAAGTAGTTGTTGGTCTTCCGTTAATTGAAACTGCATGACTGACTCCTTTGGCAGAACTCGCTCTTTTTCACCGCAGCGGACGTGGAGCGCGCGGAGAACATAAACATTGCTAACGTTCCTGCATTGATTGTATGCCAGAACCGCCTTCGCCGCAACCGAAGCCATCGTTGACGGCGGCTTACTTTGCTGGTATGGCAGTACCATGCTTCGGGAGTATTTGCACATCCGTTGCCTGTGCTTGCTCGTCACTCTCCTTCCATCCCCGCTTCCACATTTCCAATGTCACCACAACTTTCAACAAGAACACTGGTGTAGCAGCAACCATATAACCAGGGGACGATGAGTCAAGGCTGGTTCTTTTCACCCACTATGTTCTTTCTGTGTGAAAGGATTTGAGGAAAACCCGTAATCCAGGGGTAGACAACATTCGCAACTGTGTTATACTCTCCGTAAGCAGACACAAAAGCCACATAGTGCTGCCAGGCAACGTGGTGGGTTGTCGCTGATTGCTGTTGGTCAGGTAGTTCTGCTCACGTTTGTTGCCCTTGTTCCTTGCGTGGCACCGCAACAGGGGCAAGGTTCCCTTTAACTGTGGACGTGTTATGCTGCTTCGTCGCTCACCCACGCCCCTGCCTCACACCGCCGCCTGCGCTGGTGCCGGTTCCCGGACTGTCCCACGTTTCCCTGCATACCCACCGTTACCTAGGCCTGCGGGTAGCTGGATTGGTACTGCATTGTGTTACCAACAAGGGCTATGGACACAACACTGACCCCATACCACGCGGCCTATTTGGCCTATACCCTGGGCCGTCGCTTCCCCTCCGGTAGCAACGAACGTCTTACCGGCGCAGTTGCCAGCGCACAGGTTGACCTGAACCCGCACCAGGTTGATGCAGCATTGTTCGCCTTTAAGTCGCCCTTCTCTAAAGGGGTGCTGCTGGCCGACGAAGTGGGATTGGGCAAAACGATTGAGGCGGGGTTGGTGCTGGCGCAGAAGTGGGCTGAGGGCAAACGCCGCTTGCTGGTGATCACGCCCTCCAACTTGCGGAAACAGTGGTATCAGGAACTGACCGAGAAGTTCTTTTTGCCCTGTACCATTCTGGAGACCCATTCGTACCAGGCTCTGCGAAAGCAAGGGCATACGCGGCCCTTTGAACAGACTGCGGTGTGCATCTGCTCATATCAATTCGCCCGCAGCAAAGAGGAAGAAATTCGCCGTGTCCCGTGGGATGCGGTGGTGATTGATGAAGCCCACCGGCTGCGGAACGTCTATAAGCCCAGTAATGTGATTGGCAATACCCTCAAGCGTGCCCTTTCTGGGCGCAATAAACTGCTGCTGACGGCTACACCGCTGCAAAACTCGCTGCTGGAACTCTATGGGCTGGTGAGTTTTATTGACGAGCACGCCTTTGGCGACCTCAAAAGCTTTCGTGACCAGTTTGCCAACCTGAACCAGGATCAAGTTTTTGAAACCCTTAAAGCACGTCTCAAGCCGCTGTGCCACCGCACCCTCCGGCGGCAGGTGGCGGCCTCCATTTCATACACCCGGCGCTTGCCGCTAGTGGAAGACTTCACACCGAATGAGAATGCAGAGGCACTATACGATTTAGTCACAGACTATTTGCGCCGCCCCGACCTTCAGGCCCTCCCGGTGAGCCAACGTTCCCTGATCACGCTGGTGCTACGCAAACTGCTGGCCTCGTCCACGTTTGCGATTGCGGGTGCTCTTGCTTCAATGGCGAAGCGCCTGCGCAGCAAACTTGGGCCAGCGGCAGACGAGCTTGCGCTGGAGGAGGCGCTTGAGCGGGACTACGAAGCCCTGGACGAGACAGCGGAAGAGTGGTCAGAGGATGCACCACCGCCTCTATCTGAAGCAGATCGGGCCGCTATTGAACGTGAAATCCGTGACCTGGACGACTTTACCTCCCTGGCAGCCTCAATTACCCAGAATGCAAAGGGCAACGCACTGCTGAAAGCTCTAGGTATTGCGTTTGCCAAAGCTCGCGAACTTGGCGCAGCTGAAAAGGCGATTATCTTTACCGAGTCTCGGCGCACGCAGGAGTATCTGGTACGGCTGCTGGCGGATAGCCCCTTTGCCGACGGCATTGTGCTGTTTAACGGCTCGAACGATGACGCGGGTTCACGACAGATTTACAACCAGTGGCTTCAGCAGCATCGGGGCACCGACCGCGTAACAGGGTCGCGCACGGGAGATATGCGCTCAGCCCTGGTGGACTACTTCCGCGAGCAGGGCCGCATTATGATCGCCACCGAAGCCGGGGCAGAGGGTATTAATCTCCAGTTCTGTTCGCTGGTGGTGAACTATGATCTGCCCTGGAACCCGCAACGGATTGAACAGCGTATTGGTCGCTGCCATCGCTATGGGCAGAAGCACGACGTGGTGGTGGTCAATTTTATCAACCGCAAAAATGCGGCAGACGAGCGGGTGTACAAACTGCTTAACGAGAAGTTTAAGCTGTTCGATGGTGTGTTTGGCACTAGTGATGAGGTATTGGGGGCGATTGAGTCTGGGGTGGATTTTGAAAAACGGATTGCCGAGATTTACCAGCGTTGCCGCCACCCCGACGAGATTACTCAGGCCTTTGACGAGTTGCAGCGTGAGTTAAGTGGGGAAATTAGTGCGTCAATGACCCGCACCCGCCAGCAACTGCTGGAGAATTTTGATGATGAAGTGCGTGAGAAGCTACGTGTACGAGATGAGCAGTCGAAAGCCTTCCTTTCGACGTATGAAGCGCAATTGATGCAGTTAACGCGCTATGCGCTGGCTGACTATGCTGAGTTTCGTGACTCGTCGAGCTTTGTGCTGCATGCTCACCCCTTTGCCACCGCTGCTGAGGAGATACCGCTTGGCCTCTATGAGTTGCCCCGCCGCACGGGTGATGCGCATCTCTATCGTGTCAACCATCCCCTGGCGGTGGAAGTGCTGAAGCAGGCCAAGCAGCACGAGTTGCCCCTGGCTGTGCTGCACTTTGATTACGCGCAGTATGATGGGAAGATTAGTAGCCTCGAACCGTTCCGTGGCCAGTCTGGCTGGCTCATGCTCTCCCAACTCAGTGTCGAGTCGCTGGATCAGGCGGAAGACCGCCTGCTTGCCGCCGCGATCACCGACCGTGGTGAAGAACTGGGTGATGATGTGGCCAGGCGGTTGATGAGTGTCCCGGCGACCAGTACCCCCCTTGACCCTTTCACCGAGCCACCAGTGGCCACGCTCACGGCTATCACCCAACGATTGCAAGCCGCTGCTCACCAAGAGATTTCGCAACGGAATGCCCGCTTCTTCGATGAGGAGTCGCAGAAGCTGGATGGCTGGGC
>JALONX010000009.1 GCA_025454695.1 Chloroflexaceae bacterium | reverse complement strand
GCCGAGAGCCAGACGTGATGTTTGTGGCAACAGCAAACCTGTGGCGCATGGGTTCACGACAACTAGATGGGCCAGCCGACCTGGTGGTTGAGGTTATCTCTGACGATAGCGTAGCCCGCGATCGCGATGAGAAATTTTTTGAGTACCAGCAGGCTGGTGTACATGAATATTGGATCATTGATCCCCGTCCGGGACGCATGCGGGCTGATTTTTATGTGCTGGATGCGCAAGGTCGCTACCAGGCCGTGCCGCTGGGGGCTGACAATATTTACCATTCCACGGTGTTGCCGAATTTCTGGCTGAACACCGATTGGCTCTGGCAAGAAGAGGCCGACTCACTAGCCGTGTTTGGACAAATCGTTGGCATCGAAAAGGTGATCGCTGCATTACAACAAGATGGGTAGCCTGCACGCTCGCCCTGGTGGCATCACATCGTTCCTGCGGACTCACGTCCGCGTTTCGTCTCGTTCTGGTTATGTGAAGGAGTAGAGTTATGAGTTTCAAAACCCCGCCCGACCTGCGTTACAGCAAATCGCATGAATGGGTGCGTGTGGATGGCGATGCTGTGGTGATTGGCATTACCGACTATGCCCAGGATGCCCTGGGCGACGTGGTGTATGTGGAATTGCCCCAGGTGGGCGCAACCTACGGCCCCGGCGACACCTTCGGCGTGATCGAGTCGGTGAAGGCCTCGTCCGACCTGTATGCCCCGGTGGCGGGCGAAGTGGTGGCCGTCAACGACGCACTGGAAAGCGACCAGGCCCCCATCAACAGCGACCCCTACAACGGGGGCTGGCTCATCCGCATCAAGCCCTCGGGGGCAGAAGAAGAGCTATTGGATGCAGGCGCATACGCCGCCTTTGTGGAATCACTACAGCACTAGAAGGGAAGATTAAAGGCTAAAGGCTAAAGGCTAAAGGCTGAAACGCAACAGATCGCGATCAAGCACCCTGTTCAACTCATCCTTCATCCTTCATCCTTGATCCTTTGCAGTTTTCTATGTCTCACTACATTTCTATTACGGAAGCCGAACGAGCCGAGATGCTGGCCGCCATTGGGGTCAGCCGGGTGGAAGAGCTGTTTACCGATGTGCCGGACGACAAGCGCTTTCCCCCGCTCGCCGTGCCCACCGCCATGTCGGAACTGGAACTGATGCGCGAACTGCGCCGCCTGAGCAGCAAAAACGCCAGCAGCGCCACCCACAGCATCTTTCTGGGGGCCGGGGCCTACAACCACTTTGTGCCCACGGCGGTTGACCAGATTTTGCGGCGGAGCGAATATTACACCGCCTACACCCCCTACCAGCCAGAGATTAGCCAGGGCACATTGCAGGCCATCTTCGAGTACCAGAGCATGATCTGTAGCCTCACTGGTATGGAGATCGCTAACGCTTCCCATTATGACGGCGGCACCGCCGTGGCTGAGGCGGCGATTATGGCCCTGAACGTGGGCCGCAACCGCCGCAAGATTGTGGTGGCCCGTGGCGTTCACCCCCAATATCGTGAAGTGCTGCGCACCTACATGCAGGGGCTAGACGTGACGGTGGTGGGTGACGAAACGCCCGGTGCCACGATTGAAGATGCCCTGGCCCAGGTGGACAGCAGCACTGCCCTGCTCATCGTCCAATCGCCCGACTTTTTGGGCACGCTGCACGACCTGCGGGGCCTGGCCGACAAAGTACATGCCCATGGGGCGCTGCTGGCGGTGCATTTTGATCCCATCGCCCTGGGCCTGTTCCAAACACCCGCCGACGTTGGTGCCGACATCGCCACTGCTGAAGGCCAGTCGCTGGGCATTGGCCTGAACTACGGCGGGCCGTACCTGGGCATTTTCACCACCAGGCAGCAGTATGTGCATAAAATCGCCGGGCGGATTGTGGGCGTCACCAAAGATGTGGATGGCAAACTGGCCTACACCCTGACGCTCCGCGCCCGCGAACAGGACATTCGCCGCGAACGGGCCACCAGCAACATCTGCACCAACCAGGGGCTGATGGCGCTGGCCGCCACCGTTCACCTGAGTCTGCTGGGCAAGCAGGGCATGCGCCAGGTGGCCGAACTGTGCTACCACCGCGCCCACTACGCCGCCGCCGCCATTGCCGCCCTGCCCGGCTACCGCGTCCACGACGAGCAGCCCTTCTTCCGCGAGTTTGTGGTGCAGTGCCCCCGGCCCGTCGCCGAGGTCAACGCCGCGCTACGCGAACGGGGCATTGTCGGCGGCTACGACCTGAGCGCCGAAGAAGCCCAACTGGGCAACGCCATGCTGCTTTGCGTGACCGAGATGAACAGCAAGGCCGAAATTGACGAACTGATCGAAACACTACGTACTGCGTAATGCGTACTGCGTAATGGCACCCACCGCCGAGACTGCCAAGCACGCCAAGCACGCAAAGTCAGAAAAGGTCTCTCGCAAAGCCGCAAAGCTCGCAAAGGACTGCAGAAAAACGCATCAGATAGACACCTTTGTACCTGTTTCAGAGGCAATGAGGTGTGGCATCCGGCAACTCGTAACTCGTAACTCGTAACTCGTATGGCTTTGAGTGACGCACAACTGGAACGGTTGGTAGCCCAGGAGCTAGGGGCAAAGCTGCGGGAGCGGCAGCCCCTTGGCGAGCGCACGCAGCGGCTCACGCTTGGCGATGGGCGGCGGGTGGTGCTGCGCCAGAGCGGCCAGTCCGACGAGTGGGCCGCCGAGCCGGTGGCCGCCGAGGTGCGGGCGCTGCGGGCAATGGTGAACGAGCTTGACCAGCCGTTGCCAGAGTTGCTGGCCTGCAACCTCGACGACGAACCGTGGGCCTTGCTCTCGTGTGTGGAAGGCCTGCCCCTGCCCCAGGTGCTGCCCGAGCTGAGCGAGGCCCAGCGCTACGATGTTGGGCGAGCCATCGGTGAGCTGATGCTGCGGGTTCACATGTACACCCTGCCAGAGTACGGCCCGCTACCCGCGAGCGCCAGCCTCTGGCAGCTTGACCGGCGCGAGCCGCCCCCGCCGCCGGATTCGGCGGGGTTGGGCAAAAAGCAAAAGCCGCCGAAACGACCGGAACCAACCGTGTTGCCTCCGCTCAACACGGCGGACGTGGTTTACCTGCACCGTCGCCTCGACCGGGCGCTGGATGGGGCGATGGAAGCCGGTGAACTCAACGAGGAGACGGCAGCCCAGGTGCGCGGCTGGGTCAGCGCCAACAGCGACTCGACCGGCCACCGGGCCAGCCTGGTGCATGGCGACCTGCGCCCAGAGCGCATGCTGCTGCGGCAGGATCGGCGGGGCTGGCGGCTGGCGGGGCTGGTGGGCTGGGGCTACGCCCAGGCCTGGAGGCCTGGCTGGGATCATGTGCTGCTGATGGACACATGCGCGGGCAACGACTATTTTAGCCTACGGGTGGGCTACGGCAACGCCTACGACGAAACCAACCAGCGAGCCTACGACCAGGTGCGCCCGCTGGCACTGCTGCCCTACCGGCTCATTTTTTACCTGGAAGCGGGCCGGGCCGACCTGGCCCTGCGCGAACTTCACGTCACCACCAGCGTTGACCGTGAGGGGCGAACCGTTGTCGAAGAGTAGATCGTTAGGGGTTAAGGGTTAGGGGTTAGGATCTATGTAACGCAATGTCTCTCACTGAGCTGTTGGCGTACATCGGTGCAGTGCCAGTGAGGGGTAGTTCCGCACGATAAAACAATGAACTTAATGCGATTAACGCCTAACCCTTAACCCTTAACCCTTAACCCTAATCTGCAATCATAGAAAGAAGCTATGGATACCTACGAGCCACCACTCTACGAACTTTCGTCGCCGGGCAAGCACGGGGCCAACCTGCCCGCCCTTGATGTGCCCAAAAGCCCCTTGCCAGATGCCCTGCTGCGGCAGGACAATCTGGCCGATTTCCCGGAACTGAGCGAGCCGGAGGTCATTCGCCACTACACCCGCATCAGCCAGCGCAACTTCTGCATTGATACGGGCATGTATCCGCTTGGTTCGTGTACGATGAAGTACAACCCCAAAGTCCACGAAGAGGCGGCCCGCATACCAGGGTTTGGCGCGGCCCACCCGCTGCAAGATGAGTCCCTTTCGCAAGGTGCGCTGCAACTGATGTTTGAGTTGCAGAACTATCTGGGCGAGATCAGCGGCTTTGATGCGGTCTCGCTCCAACCCGCCGCTGGCGCACAGGGCGAGTTTACCGGCATTCTGGTCTTCCGGGCCTACCACCTGAGCCGGGGCGAGGGCGAGCGCAACGAGGTGCTGGTGCCCGATGCGGCCCACGGCACCAACCCGGCCACGGCAGCCATGGCGGGCTTCAAAGTGATCGAGATCAAGAGCGATGCCCGTGGCAACGTGGACATTGACGACCTGAAAAGCAAGCTTTCGCCCCGAACCGCTGGCATGATGCTCACCAACCCCAACACCCTGGGCCTGTTTGAGGAACAGATCGTCGAGGTCTCGCGGCTGGTGCATGAAGCGGGCGGCCTGATGTATGGCGACGGTGCCAACTTCAACGCCATTCTGGGCATCTGCAAGCCGGGCCAGGTGGGCTTTGATTTTATGCACTACAACCTGCACAAAACCTTCACCACGCCCCACGGCGGCGGCGGCCCCGGCAGCGGCGCAGTTGGCTGCACGGCGGCGCTCGCGCCCTTTCTGCCTGGCCCTCGCGTGCGCCAGAAAGACGACGGCTCCTACGAGTTCTTCACCCCCAAACAGAGCGTCGGGCGCATGAAGGTCTTCCACGGCAACTTCGGCATGCTGGTGCGGGCCTGGACATACATCCGCACCCTTGGCCCCGATGGACTGCGCGAAGTTTCTGAAACGGCGGTGCTGAACGCCAACTATGTGCGGGTGAAGCTGGACGACATCTACCCGCCCGCCGTGGATCGCATCTGCATGCACGAATCGGTGCTGAAAGGCCAGATTGCTGGTGCCAAAGGCGTGCGCACCCTGGACATTGCGAAGCGACTCATTGATTACAACTTCCACCCGCCGACGGTCTACTTCCCGCTGCTGGTGCCCGAAGCGCTGATGATTGAACCGACGGAGACCGAAACGAAGCGCAACATGGATCGCTTTATTGATGCCATGCGGCAGATTGCCCACGAAGCCGTGGAGAACCCCGACCTGCTGCACGAGGCCCCCACCACCGCCCCGGTGCGCCGCCTCGACGAGGTACGGGCCGCCCGCCAGCCCATTCTGCGCTACAACGCCGAAGCCTTCGCCAAACTTCGTGAAGGCTAGGTTCCAGTTGGCAGTTGGCAGTTAGCAGTCTTCTAAGAGGCTGCCAACTGCCAACTGTTTGCTGCTAACTGGAATTTGACGCTTCTTGATTGACTGTGCCATAATGCCCCGGCACAGGTTTTTCTTCCTATGCAACTTTTTTAGCGTTTCAACGTTTGTAGTATAGGGGTAGTTTGCCATGCGGGCCTACCTGGATATTGAAACCTCATTTGAGGGCGGCATCACTGTCATCGGCATCTACCGACCTGACCTGGGCACGCTGCAACTAGTGGGTGGCGGCGTTCACGATCTAAACCTTTACCACGCGCTGGAAGGTGTTTCCACCCTTGTCACCTTTAACGGCACATGTTTCGATCTGCCCGTTATCCGCAAGCGGCTGCATGCCGATTTGAAGCAGGAGTACGCCCACGACGACCTGCTCTACGTCTGCCGCAAACGGGGGCTACGGGGCGGGCTAAAGGTGGTGGAGCAGCGCCTCGGCATTGTCCGCGAAACGGCGGGTATTACCGGGTGGGACGCGCCGCGCCTGTGGCAACGCTACGAATATGGTGGCGACCAGGCTGCCCTGAACACGCTGCTGCACTACAACCGCGAAGATGTGACCAATCTGGCGACTTTGGAGTCGCTACTTGCAGGAGAACCAGCTGCTACCACCACGGCGGCAGTACAGATATTGATGCGCTAAATTATTTTACTACGTACTACGCACTGCGTATTGCGTAGTGACAGCGCAGCGCGAGGAAAGATTACGCAGTACGCAGTACGCAACATTCTCATTTGTTTCAATGCAGCACAAAATTTTTGACAACCGCTATGAAATTGAACGCAAGATTGGCGAAGGCGGCATGGCGCGGGTCTACCTGGCCCGTGACCAGCGCCTGAACCGCCCGGTTGCGGTAAAAATTCTTCATAGCCACTATACCGACGACCCTGATTTTCTCAGCCGTTTTCGCCACGAAGCCCAGGCCGCCGCTATTCTTTCCCACCCCCATGTGGTGGATGTGTATGACGTGGGCCAGGAGGGCGACGTTCACTACATGGTGATGGAGTATGTGAACGGCACCGACCTGAAATCCATCATCAACCGCGATGCGCCGCTGCCGGTGGAGCGTGCGGTTGAAATTGCCGAGGAAGTGGCGAAGGGGCTGGAAGCGGCCCATCGCGTCGGGCTGATTCACCGCGACATTAAGCCGCAAAATATTATGGTCTCGCCCGATGGCCATGCCCGCATCACCGATTTTGGGGTGGCGAAGAGCAGCCTCAGCACGGCGATGACCGAGACCGGCATTACCTTCGGCACGGTAGACTACATCTCGCCGGAACAGGCCCAGGGCTTGCCCGCCACGCCCCGCTCCGATGTCTATTCCCTTGGCGTGACGCTGTTTGAGATGCTGACCGGGCAACTGCCCTTTGCTGGCGACAACGCCCTGTCGGTGGCGATGCAACATGTCACCACGCCGCCACCCTCGCTGCGCCGCCTGAACCCCCAGGTGCCCGCGCAGCTTGAGGCCCTGGTGCTCAAGGCGCTGGCCAAAGACCAGAAACAGCGCTTTGAAAGCGCCCAGGAGTTTGCCCGCCAGCTCCATGCGTTTCGCACCTCGGCCCAGCAGGAAACGGTGTATAACCCGCACCTGGCCCGCCGCCTGCCCACCGATGCGCCCCAACCGCGCCCGGCTGCCAATGGCAAGTCGGGATCCTATACCACGGTGCGGGCAGTGCCCATGCGCCCGGCAGTGGCCAAGGCCCCCCGCGATTCGGGCCAGGGCTGCGGCGTGTTTTTTGTGGGCATGCTGGTGCTGGCTGGAGTTATGGCGCTGGTACTCTTAATTAGTAGCGGAGCCTTGAGCGGCATGTTTGCGTTTGGAACGCAGGCCGGGCAACGCCCCACGGCAACCGCTACAGCCGCACCGACAGCCACACCGACACCTTCGCCCAGCCCGGTGCCAACGGCCCTTGTGCCCAACCTGACCAATCTCACCAATGAAGATGCCCAGCGGTTGTTGCAAGGGGCAAACCTGACTCCGGTGACGCAGACTGCCAACAGCGATACAATTCAGAGTGGGCAGGTGATCTCACAATCAATCTCGCCCAACACCCCGGTGCGGCAGGGCGACCCGATTACCTACACCGTGAGCCTTGGCCCATTGCGGGCAACCGTGCGCGACTACACTGGCATTGGACAAGTCGCCGCCGACCAACTGGCTCGCAGTGATGGCTGGCAGGTCGGCATAGTCGCAGAGCCAAGCCTCAGCGTGCCGGAAGGCACCATCATTCGCCAGTCGCCCGCCCCTGGCCAACAGGCCACTCCCGGCAGCCCGCTCACCCTCTTCGTCAGCGTCGGCGACAAAGTCCGTTTTCCTAACGTTATCGGTCTGTCACGGGAAGAGGCCGAGCGCATTCTGGGGATTAACCCGGATTTAACCTTAGAATTTGTAGACGAGCAGGGCCGCGACCGTGTGCCCGACTTCGACGACCATTTTCCAGGTAAAGTGCTGAGCGCCACGGCCAACGGAACGCCCGTGCGCAACGGCGATTTTATCCCCCGTGGCAGCCGGATTGTGATTGGGGTGCGCGGGCCGTAGCGAGTTACGAGTTACGAGTTACGAGTGACCGCAATTGGCAGTTGGTAGTTGGCAGTTGAACCACGACTGCTAACTGCCAACTGTGAACTGCCAACTGGTCTCAATTCTCAATTCTCAATTCACATCCACCATGCGCCTGGAACTCCTGCTGCTGGTTGATTGGGCGCTGATCGCCGTCTCCTTCTTTAATACCATCGCCATGACATGGCTGGGGCTGACGGTGCTGCTCAACGCTGAGCGGCGGCGCTGGGGCACATGGCTGGCGGGCGGCGGCCTACTGCTGAGCGGCCTCTTTTTCGCCGGACATTCGGCCCTGGTGGGGCGCAACCTCTTCACCGTTACCAACGAAACTGAGTTCTGGTGGCGCACCGGCTGGCTGCTGTTTGTGGCCGGGCCATTTCTCTGGTACCTGGTGATGGCCTGGTACAGCAATGTGCTGACCACCCGCATGCATCGGGTCTGGCTGGTGGTGGCCAGCCTGCTGGGACTCACCGGGCTGGCCCTGCTCTTCTCCAACACGATTATCCCCTCCTATCGCGACCTCGTGCGGGGCACGCCGGGAACCATTCTCACGGTGGGCGTGATGCCAGTGGCGGCCCTGGTCTACCCGGTCTTCAGTCTGCTCTGCATTGTGCTGGCCCTTTCGGCATTGCGCTCGCCCCAGGCCAGCGACCGCTTTCTGGGCGACGTGGCCCGGCTGCGGGCGCGGCCCTGGCTCATCGGCGCATCGCTGCTGCTGCTGCTGCTGGGGCTGGCGGTGGGGCTAGTGGCAGGCCTGGTGCTCTACAGCGTGCGCTTCCAAAGGTTAAATCTCGTTTCGCTGGAATTTGTGGCCCTGCTGATTGCCTTCGATCTCTTTGCCTCGGCCCTGATCGCCGTTGTGATCATTCTGCTGGGGCGGGCGGTGGCTTCCTACGAACTCTTCACCGGCAAGCCACTGCCGAGCGGTGGCCTGTTTCGCGAGTGGCGGCGCAGCCTCATCCTGGCGGCGGGCTATGGGACAGTGGTGGGATGGAGCCTGAGCGGCTTTGGGCCGGAGGTGCCGCCCATCTTCACGCTGGTGCTGGCCACCATGCTGATGACGGTCTTTTTTGCCCTGTTAAGCTGGCGCACCTTTGCCGAGCGCGAACGGAGCATTGTGAGTCTGCGCCCATTTGTGGCCAGCCAGCAGCTCTACCCGCGCCTGCTGCACCCAGAAACGCCGCTGGAAACCGACCCCAACGGGCCGTTTCAGGCCCTCTGTGGGGATGTGCTGCGGGCCGAGCGGGCCTACTTGATGGCCCTGGGGCCGCTGGCTGCCCTCAACGGGCCGGGGCTGGCTTACCCACCCGGCGCAACCCTGCCGCGCCTGCCCGCCGACCTGCCCGCCCGCTTTGCGACGCCCCACCACATACTGCTCCCGCTCAACCCCGCTGAGGCGGGCGGCGCGATCTGGGCTGTGCCACTGTGGAACGAACGGGGCCTGGTGGGCCTGCTGCTGCTCGGCCCCAAACAGGACGACACGCTGTACACGCAGGAGGAGATGGAGATCGCCCGCGCCACTGGCGAGCGCCTGCTCGACACCGGAGCCAGCGCCGAACTGGCCCGCCGCCTGATGGGGTTGCAACGGCAGCGCCTGGCCGAAACCCAGGTGCTGGATCGGCGCACCCGCCGCGTGCTGCATGATGAGGTGTTGCCACAGCTGCATGCGGCGATATTGCAGATTGCAGATTGCAGATTGCAGATTGCCGAATACAACCCTGCCCAAAGCAACCTGGAAGCAGTGCAGTATACCAGTGATGGAAATCTCGAATCTCCACTCTCCACTCTCCAATCGCAACTCATTGCCACCCACCGCCAGATTGCCGACCTGCTGCATGACATGCCTGCTACTGCCGCTGCCGACGTGGCCCGGCTGGGGCCGGTTGCCGCCCTTCAGCGAGCAGTAAACCTGGAACTTGCCAGCGCCTTCGACCGGGTCACATGGCATGTACCGCCAGACGTGCAAGCAGCGACTGACTCCATTTCTTCCCTGCATGCAGAAGTGCTGTTCTACGCCGCCCGTGAGTCCATTCGCAACGCCGCCCGCTACGGGCGCAACGGCGATGGGGGCCGCCCGCTGCACCTCACGGTGACAGCCGCCCGCACTGACGATAATCTTGGGCTAACAATTCACGACGATGGGGTGGGCCTGGGCGCAAGCCAAGTTGCCGCTGGTGGCAGCGGCCAGGGCCTGGCGCTGCACAGCACCATGATGGCCGTCATCGGCGGGGCGCTCACGGTGGAAAGCCAGCCAAACCAGTTCACGCGGGTGACGCTGACGGTGCCGGTGGGCAAGCGGGAAACGTGAAGCGTGCTACGTACTGCGTACTGCGTACTGCGTAATCCGTAATCCGTATTAAAACGTTGCACATTTTACGTTTTACACCACGGTTTACGTTTTATCATCACGTTTCACGTTTCACGCTTCACGTTTTCCGGCCCGTTTCACGGTTCACGTTTCATTGGCATCTCAGCAGGCCGTCCACCAACGAGCCACAGCGTGGCCTGCACCACCGGGCCGATACCAAAGGCGAAAGCCAGCGTGCCCAGGCCTACGCTGCCGCCAAGCAGCCAGCCGAGCGCCAGCACCGAGACCTCAAGCAGCGTGCGAATGAGGCGCACACTCCAGCCGCTGCGCCGCACCAGCCCCATCATCAGGCCGTCGCGGGGGCCAGCCCCAAGCTGCGCACTGAGATACAGCCCCGTCCCGATTCCCATCAGCACAATGCCAACAAGCATCTGCCCCAATTGCACCGGCAGCCATGTCTGCACTGGCAGAACGTGCAAGTAAAGGTCAATCAGAAAGCCCAGCAAGATGGTGTTGATCACCGTGCCGATGCCGGGCCGTTCGCCCAGGGGCCACCAGAGCAGCAGGATGGGTACCGACACCAGAATGCTGACCATGCCGATGGAGATGCCACTACGCTCGCTCAGGCCCTGGTGCAGCACATCCCAGGGGCCAAGGCCCACTTCCGCCCGCAGCATCAGCGCAATGCCGAAGCTGCCACAGGCCAGGCCACCCAGCAACAAGGCCCACCGGCGGGGGGCAATGTTTTTTATCATGTGAAGAAGTAACACGGGGAGTAAACGATGAACGATGAACGATGCGTCATTGTACCACGAACGCCCTGCCCTTCCTGGTGCGCGGGCACAAACCACGCCGTTACAACACGGCACGGCTGCGGGCGGGCCTTTCGGCCCCCGTGAGGCTGCGTTCCCTGTTCATTATGCCATCATTTGCACGAGTTACGCGGTCGCGAACAAGCGGTTGGATCGCGACGGGCGCGAACGCCAGCGAAACGCGCGAACGAGCGCTATCGTTCGTGGGTTTCGCGCATGTTCATGGGTTTCGTGTTCCAAAACCTCCTCACCGCGTAACTCGTATCATTTGCACAACGGGCAGTTGCATTCATACGTCATACTTTGCTACATAGATGGCACGATTCTTGCTCGATTTGCCCTGAATGAAAGCGCATTATCCACACGACAAACAGTACGCCACTTACTCCGGGGCTGATTTCATAGTGCCAGGGTACTGTCGTTTGCACTGCGCAAACAGCAGCTGCTTCCACCTGGAAATTTGAGACTCACACCCCATTTCGACAAGCCGTGTGCCGCCATGTGCGGCCTGTTAAATCTAGTATCAGGAGCGTTCATGCACATCCACGACGATCGTCCATCCCGCGTTGGTGTCGCCATTGTTGGGTTAGGTGGGGCTGTTGCCACCACCGTCGTCGCCGGAATTGAACTGTTGCGGCAGGGTAACGCCACCACCCAGGGCCTGCCGCTTGCCGAACTTGATCCCACGTTTACTGCAGAACTGCCCCCCTATGAAAGCCTGATATTCGGTGGTTGGGATTTATACGCCGATAATCTGGCCAATGCCGCCCGCATCCACAACGTGCTGACCCCGGCTCAGCTGGAGCAGGCTGGCCCAGCGCTGGAACAGATTTCGCCCTGGCCCGCCGCTGGCAACCCCAACTTCTGCCGCAACGTGGAAGGTGAACACCAGATTGAGATGGTGTCGCATCGGGCCACCGTGGAGCAGATTTGTACCGATCTGCGCCACTTCCGCCAGGAGCAGCGGTTGGAAGGCGTGGTGATGGTGAACCTGGCCTCCACGGAGCGCCGCACCGATGTGAGTCTGCCGGTGTTCGCCAGCCTGGACGCTTTTGAACGGGCGCTGGACGCCAACTCGCCCGAGATTGGCCCGGCCATGCTGTATGCCTATGCGGCGATTGCCGAAGATACACCTTATGTCAACTTTACGCCCAGCGTTGCGGTAGACATTCCCGCGCTAATGGAGTTTGCCGAACGGCGCGGCGTGCCGGTGGCGGGCAAAGATGGCAAAACTGGCCAGACCATGCTCAAAACCGTGATTGCCTCGGCCCTGCGCTCGCGGGCGCTGCATGTAGACGGCTGGTTTTCTACCAACATTCTCGGCAACCGCGACGGGCAGGCCCTGGCCGATGCCGAGTCGCTCCAGTCGAAGCTCACCACCAAAAGCACCGTGATTGACCAGATTCTGGGCTACCGCGTCGAGGATCACGTCGTCTACATCCACTACTACCGGCCCCGTGGCGACAACAAAGAGGCCTGGGACAATATTGACATTTCCGGCTTTCTCGGCCAGCCCATGCAGCTAAAGGTCAACTTCCTTTGCCGCGACTCGGTGTTGGCCGCGCCGCTGGTAATTGAGCTGGCCCGCCTGATGGAGCTGGCCCAGCGTCGGGGCATGGTCGGTATTCAAGAGCAACTCGGCTACTTCTTCAAACTGCCAATGACGGCAGCGCCGGAGATTGTGCCCGAACACGCCCTGCATGTGCAGGAACAACGCATGCTGGCCTGGCTGGCAAACGACGTTGCGAATCCGCTGGAACGAAGTGTGGGCTAAAGCAGGCTTCAGTTGGCAGTTGGCAGTTGGTAGTTTTGCAGTCTCCAAACACGCTGCCAACTGCCAACTGCCAACTACTCTGTGTCCTCAGTGTTCTCTGTGGCAAAAACATGAACTACCAGATTCCAGAACCAGGCTACAGCATGGCGACGCTGCTGCCGCTGCTGCTGGAATTAAATGATCTGAAGCGGATACGAGTGGCCGGGCAATCTGGTTCGCTGGCAACAGCCCTGTTTCGGCGGGCCTGGGCACGGCTGGTAGCAGGTGAACCGTTGGCGGCGGTGGCCGAAAGCGAAACCGCCCACGCCGTGGCGGCGGTGCGGCTGGCGGGCATCAGTGGAGCGGTGCTGCGGCAGGGCGGGCTACCCCCAGCGCTGGTGCAGGCCATTCGGGCGCGGGGCTTTGCGGCGTCGGCTGGGGCGATTGCGCCCGCGCTGCAAGAACGGTTGAGTCCACATATCCATGCAGACATGCAGGACATAGCCCTTGAAACGCTGCCACCGTTTGTGGGCCTACTCTGCGAACAGCCCCGCGCCGGTGCAACCCGCCCTGGGCGGCAGCGCGTGGCGCTGGAACCAGCTGAACTCCACAGCGAGCATTGTGGGGTGGTGGCGGTGGCTGCGGTGCTGTGTGCGCCGCTCTACGGGGCAGAACTAGCGTTGCCGTTTTTGTGTGGTCTGGCCCATCACCTCCACAACGCCTACCTGCCCGATGCAGGCTACGCTGGCGATGAGCTGCTCGGCGAGGCCCTGCCGACACTCGTGGAAACCTTCCGCACGCGGGCGCTGAACGAATTGCCGAAGCCGCTGCCTGGGCCGGTGCGGGCGGCGCTGGCACTGGTCTACCAGGCGGATACAGCGGAGGCGCGAGCGTTTCAGGCCGCCGATGTGCTGGATCGGGTGATTGAAATGCGCTGGCACGCCCAGGCCGCCAGCTTCACGCTTGATGTGGCCCTGGGCGACATGGACATCGTCCACCCCGGCCCGGTGCAGGCCTTTCAGTCGCGGCTCCTACGCCAGACGGGCATTTTGTAGCAGTTGACAGACCGGATTTTAACGCAGAGACGCGGAGGCGCGGAGACGCAGGGTGATTGCAGATTGCAGATTGGTGAACACAAGGGAAATAAGGGAAATGAAGGAAATCACGCTCGAACAATTTCCCTTATTTCCTTTATTTCCTTTCTGAGCCTTACGCACTACGCATCACGCAGTACGCAGTACGCACTACGCATTACGTTTCACGTTTTTCGCATATGGTTCACATCAACTGGGGTCTTATCGGCTGTGGCTGGGTCGCCCGCGATTATGTTGCTCCCGCCATGCAGGCGGCGGGCAACGGGCGGCTGGTTGGGCTGTGCGACCCGAATCAGGCTGCAATGGCGCGGGTTGCGGCGGCGACACCAGGAGTTGCCTGCTTCAACAGTGTGGATGCACTGCTGGCCATGCCGGAGCTGGATGCGGTCTACATTGCCACGCCCAACCACCTGCATGCGCCGCTGGTGGAGGCCGCCGCCAGGGCTGGCAAACATGTGTTGTGCGAAAAGCCCATGGCCACCACCATGGCCGATGCCCGGCGCATGGTGCAGGCCTGTGAGTCGGCGCGGGTGCAGTATGCCACCGCCTTTGACCAGCGTTTTCAGGCCCGCCACCAGCGCCTGCGCCAACTCATCGCTGATGGGCGACTTGGCACCATCACCTCCATCCGCATTCATTACGCCTGCTGGACGCCCGGCGATTGGCGACCGCAAAGCGACGATGGCAACTACGACAACTGGCGAGTTGACCCGACGCGGGCGGGCGGCGGCGCGTTTATTGACCTGGCCCCCCACGGCCTGGACTTGAGCCAGGTGCTGCTGGGCGAGCGCCTGGTGGAAGTGGCCTGCTTGATGCAGCGGCGCGTGTTTCACTACCCGGTGGATGACGGCGCGGCGCTAGTGGGGCGTTTTGCGGGCGGGGCCTTGCTGACACTGAACGTGGCCTACAACTGCCCGGACGCTTTTCCCCGCCGCAGGCTGGAGGTCATTGGCACAGCGGCCATGGCGCTTGCCCACAATACCATGGGCCAGACGCCCGGCGGCACGCTCCAGCTGATTCACAGCCACGGCGAAGCCGAGGAAATCAGCATCGCGCCAACCGACGATTGTTCGCCATTCCAGACTCAGCTTGAACGCTTTAGCCAGTGCCTGCTGGAAGGGCGACCGTTTCCCTTCCTACCAGCCCACGACCTGCACACCATGGAGCTGTTGTCGGGCGTAAGCGCCAATCATCTCACCACCGAGAACACCGAGAACGCCAGGAGTTAAAGAGTCATCCGCATTCACTGCGTCCTCGGCAGTGAGCACGAAACGGGAGCATGTGATGAACCGATACCTCTGCACGAATTGTGGATTCTGGCAACACTACTTTACCACCCCTCGGGGCTGCCCGGTGTGCGAAGACGTGCGCCATAGTCCGCCCGAAACTGGCTACCACTTCCTCACACCAGAGCAGGCCCAACGTGAAGTGCGGACGGTGTGGCAGCAGGTTGGCCTGGACTTGCTGCTGTTTCGCAACGAACCGGCGATTGGCATTAACCCCTGTGGCTACCTGCTGCTGCACCCCGAAGGCAACATCGCCTTTGAAAGTGTGCCCTGGTATGATGAATTGGTGCTGGCTCAGATCACCGCATTGGGTGGCGTGCGCTGGTGGGCCGCGTCACACCCCCACACCTACGGCGGCGCATGGCAACTTCAGCAGCAGTTCAACCCGGAGATGTGCGTGCAACGGGATGACCTGAGTTGGACAAGCAGCTTTTCCGTGACATGGCCCTTTGACGATGAGCTGGAACTGGTACCGGGCGTGCGCCTGCTCCACACCGGCGGTCATTTCGCCGGGCATAGTGTGCTCTACCACGAAGAACGGCGGGCCTTGTTCGCTGGCGATTTGCTGAAACTACATTTTCAGGATGGCGAAGTGCGCGGCCTGAGCTGCCACAAAGGCTTCAATCGCCGCATTCCGCTCACTCCCGCTGAAATCAACCGCTACCGCCGGGTGCTGACGCCGCTCGACATTCGCGAGGTGTTCACCTCCTTCGACCACGGCCCACAGCTCGACCGGGCCGATGTGCTGTACATGCTCAACATTCGCCTGACCAGCCGCCCCAGCACCGAACCGCTGCCGCTGCGGGCGCGGAGCGTGGGGAGGTAGATCGGAGAGCGGTGGCAGTTAGCCACAGAGAACACAGAGCACACAGAGAACACTTAGCTAGTGGCAGCTCGCGGTTTGCAGATGGCCGTTGGCAACACCTGATTATATTGACTACGTTTCACGTTTCACGCAACTCGTAACTCGTAACTCGTAACTTGTAACTCGTAACTCGTTATGCTTCGTTTCGCCTATAACACCAATGGCGTCAGCAACCACCGCCTGGACGATGCCCTGGCACTGATTGCCGACAGCGGCTACGACGGCGTGGCCCTGACCCTTGACCACCACCACCTCGACCCGTTTGCGCCCGACCTGCACCGCCGGGCCGAGCGGCTGGGGGCCTGGCTGGCAGCCCGTGGCCTGGGCCTGGTGATCGAGACCGGCGCCCGTTTTCTGCTCGACCCGCGCCGCAAGCACGAGCCGACGCTGGTGAGTCCTGAGCCGGAAGGCCGCGCTCGCCGGATTGAGTTTCTCACCAGGGCGCTAGATGTGGCCGCCGTCTGCGGAGCGGAAGCGGTCTCGTTCTGGGCGGGCGTGCCCCAGCCCGGCGTTGACCATGCCACGGCCTGGGGCTACCTGGAGGAAGGCCTGGCCGAGGTTGCTCACCGGGCTGAGACTCGCGGCGTGGTGGCGGCGCTCGAACCGGAACCGGGCATGCTGGTGGCCACGCTCGACGACTACCTGCGCCTGCATGAGCGGGTGGCGCTGCCGCTGGCCCTCGACCTGGGCCACTGTCTGGTGACGGGAGAACGGGAACCGGCCGCCGCCGTAGCCGAGTTTGCGCCGCTGCTCGGCACCGTCACCATTGAAGACATGCGGCGAGGCGTGCATGAACACCTACCCTTCGGCGAGGGCGACATGGACGTGGCCGCCGCCCTACGGGCACTGCAAGCAATTCGTTTCTCCAGGCTGGTCTGCGTCGAACTCTCCCGCGACTCCCACCGCGCCCACACCATGGTGCCCGAGGCGCTGACGCGCTTGAAGCAAAGTATGAAGTATGAATGATGAAGTATGAAGCCGCAACGATGAATGATGAACGATGAATGATGAACGATGAACGATGAATGATGAATATCAAAATTTTTAAATTACGTTTCACGCAGTACGTTTCACGTTTCACGTTTCGCGCAGTACGTTTCACGTTTCACGTTTCACGCAGTACGTTTCACGTTTCACGTTTCACGCATCAAATATTCCGGTTCTCGGTTCTCACCAGAGGTAAACCATGCACATCTGCTTTATTTCACGCCGCTTTTTCCCCACCATCTCTGGCATGAGCGTATACGCCGCCAACCTGCTGCGGGAGCTGGTGCGCCTGGGCCACGACGTGACAATGGTGAGCCAGTACCGTGGCGATGAGTTGGGCACGCGAGTGTATGGCGGGGGGCCACCGCCAGTGGTGCCGGGCGTGCGGGTGATTGGTCTGGAGGCGCTGGGCGAGCAAAACGGCGGCGACTTCGAGCGGGACATCGCCACAATGGTGCAAACGGTGGTCGCCGAACATCGGCGGCAGCCCTTTGATATGCTGCATGCTCAGTATGGCTACCCTACCGGGCTGGCCGCGCTGGAAGCAAGCAAAATGCTGGACCTGCCCAATCTGGTTTCCATCCAGGGCGGCGACGGCCATTGGGTGGGCACCTGCTGCGCCACCCACAAAGCTGCCATGCTGGCGGTGCTGAACCACGCCGGAGCCTTGCTGATCGGCTCGCGCTCGTTTGCGGAGGAGGTGCAGCACAACCACGGCACGCCGCTGGAGCGATTCACGATTGTGCCCGGCGCGGTCGAAGTTGAGCGCTTCCGCCCCCGGCCCGGTTGGCAAGCGGGGGCCTTGCGCGAGCCGAGCCGACCAGCGCTGCTCTACCACGGGCGGGTTGACCGCCGCAAAGGCGTGCTTGATTTGTTAGAGGCTATGGCCCTGTTGAAGCAGCAACGCCCGGCCAGCATGCCCCGGCTGATCATTTCCGGCATTGGGCCAGACAGCGACGCGGCCCGCGAACGCACCACCGCCCTGAGTCTGCATGACGATGTGGTCTTCACCGGCTATGCCGACTACAACCAGGTGCCGCAGGTCTACCACCAGGGCGATCTGTTTGTGTCACCCACCTACGCCGAGGGCTTTTCCAACACCATTCTGGAAGCGATGGCCAGCGGCCTGCCGATTGTCTCAACCGCTACCGTGGGCGTGGTAGATTGCCTGCGCCACGACGAAAACGGGCTGCTGGTGCCGCCGGGCGATGTACACGCGCTGGCCGAGGCCCTCCACACCATGTGCAACAACGGCCCGCTACGTACCCGACTGGCCCGCCAGGCCTTCACCGAGGTGCAGGAGCAATACGCCTGGCCCACCATCGCCCGCCAGATCGCCGGAGTCTACGAGCAACTGCGCGGCACCCGCCCCGACACCAACTGGAATGCCAACTTCCCCGTCACCCCGTGTCGGTTTCGCGCCGAACCACACCTGCTATAAATTGCAGATTGCAGATTGCAGACCTGTTCTGAGCTTGTCGAAGGATTGCAGATTGCAGATTGAGAAAATGCAGAAAGGCAGAAACGCAGAGTCTGGAGGGACAAGGCGAGCAGAGTGTATGTCCCATTGTAGTAAATACCTTCCTTTGTCATCATCCATACATCACACTTCATCCTTTGGGTGCAGACTTCAGTCTTCGGTCTGCGGTCTGCGGTCTTCGGTCAATCGTCAATCGTTCATCGTTAATCGCCATGCACGCTCTCTTTCTCTCGCCCCATCTCGATGATGTTGCCTTTTCCGTCGGTGGCACGCTGCTGCGCCTGGTGCAGCGGGGCTGGCAGGTGAGTCTTTGCACGGTGTTCACAGGGTCGGTGCAGCACCCGGTGGGCTTTGCACTGCGCTGCCAGACCGACAAGGGCCTGCCGCCGGAGGTGGATTACATGGCGCTGCGCCGGGAGGAGGAGCATCAGTTCGCTCGTTTGGCTGCGGTGACGCGCCTGCATTGCCTGCCCTACCCCGAAGCGCCGCACCGGGGCTACGAATCGGCGGCGGCGCTTTTTAACGGCGTACTGCCCCACGACAACATCTGGCGACCAGTTGCAAGCGACCTGCGACGGCTCATCAGTTCGGTGCGGTTTGACGTGGTCTTTGCTCCCCAGGGGCTGGGCAACCATGTGGATCACCTGCACCTCATTCGGGCCGTGCTGCAAGCGAACCTGGCCGAAAAAACATGCTGGTACCGCGACACGCCCTACGCCATGCGCCAGCCGCAGGCCCGCCCCGATCCACGCCTGCCCGCCGAGCTTCGAGAAGTTGGCGTAGACATCAGCGCCACGCTGGAAGACAAACTAGCTGGCTGCTGCGCCTACGAGTCGCAGATCGGTTTCCAGTTCGGCGGGACAGAACGCCTGCGCACAGCACTGCCCACCTTTCATCAGCAGGAAGCCGCACGGTTGGGGCTGGCGGGGTACGCCGAGGGGCTGCTAGTTCCAAGCCATCTCGTGAACCTGATATGTGAAGCGTAATGCGTAAGGCTAAGAAAGGAAATAAAGGAAATAAGGGAAATTGTTCTGAGCGTGATTTCCTTCATTTCCCTTATTTCCCTTGTGTTCACCAATCTGCAATCTGCAATTTGCAATTAGAAGGGATTATATGACCGATTATCACTCGATTATCACCACTTACCGCACGGCACTGCCGCCGGGCCGCCTGCTGGAAATGCCGCTGATGGGGATGGATCGCATTGGTGTGCCCTTCTGGATGCTCACCTTCTACCCCGACGGCGGGCCAACCAACGCGGGCAGTGGCTATGGCATGGCCGATGAAGAAGCCCTGGTCGGGGCCTTTGGCGAACTGACCGAGGTGGTGTCGTGCAACCGGGCCATGCGGCGCATGCCCCGTGAGCGGGGCTCATTTCACCAGATGCGCAACCGCCATGGCCCTGAGTCCGTGGTTGACCCGGTGACGCTGTGCCTGGAAGCGGGCAGCGCCTACAGCCCCGACCAGCCGCTGCAATGGGTGCCAACCCGCCGCTACACCACAGGCGAAACGGTGTGGGTGCCGCTGGAGTTTGTAGCCTGCCAGCCCAGCGACGTTGAAGGCAACAGCTGGCTGATCACGCTTATCACCAATGGGCTGGGGGCGGGGCTAGACTACGACCAGGCAGTGGCCCACGGGCTGCTGGAACTGCTGCAACGGGATGGCGACAGCGTCACCTTTCGGGTGCTGGCCGACGCCGTCGCTCTCGATTTGACCGACGTGCAAGACGAGCACACGTGGGCGCTGCTGCATCACCTTGACGAGCAGGGCATCGAGGTCATCGCCAAAGTTGCCAGCACCGATTTCGGCATTCCCAACATCTATGTCGTCGGCATGGATCGGGAGCCGACGGCCCAGAGTCCGATTATGTCAATGGCGTGTGGCGAGGCGGCCCACCCCAACCGCGAGCGAGCGCTGCGCAAGGCGCTGCTGGAGTTTGCCGCTGCCCGTTCGCGGTTGGGCTTCTCGCACGGGCCGCTAGCCGCCGTGGAAGCGAACACACCGCCGGGCTACCTGGCCGGCCACACCGCCAACTACAACCCGGCCACCGACGAGCAGCGGGCGCTGGACGCCATGTGCAGACTCACCCGCATGTCGCTAGAAGAGATGCGGGCGCTGCTGGGCCAGCGGGTGCATGCCGTGCGGGCGACCTGCCCGTTTAACGCCCTGCCTAGCAACGAGGTGGGCAGCAATCCGGGTGAACTGGCGCAGTTCGTCGTGGGGCGGCTGGCTGCTGAGGGCTTCGACGTGCTGGTGGCAGACTTTTCACCGCCAGACAAGCCCGTTTATGCGGTGAAGGTGATTGTGCCGGGGCTGGAGGTGGAAACGATGAGCTACCACCGCATCGGCCTGCGCAACCTGCGGCGGCTGATGGCCCGCAACGAGGGGCTGGCGGGCATTGGTGCGCCGCCGCCGGGGGCCGCGCCCATCCACCTCACGGCGGCAGCCCAGGAAGAGCTTGGCGGCCCGGCCTGGCTCAACATCGCCACCATCGAACGGCTGGTTGGCCCGCTCTACGGCCTCTACCGCGAACCGGCCCGCCACGCCGCCGCGCTGATCAACGAAGGCCGCCTGAGTCGGACAGTTTAGCCTTCACCGCCGAGCACGCCGAGTAGCTGCATTCACCGCCGAGCACGCCAAGGACGCAAAGAAGAAATAAAATCCTCTGCGTTCTCTGTGTGCTCAGCGGTGAGAAAAGCTCCTACCCTCGTCGTAGCGCTGTCACGCGGGCCACCAGTTCGGCTGGGGCCATGAAGCCGCGCACCAGCGGTGTGAGCTGCTGGCCCCGGCGGTAGAACAACGTCGGGTACATGGAAACACCAGCGGCGCGGGCCTGCATAAACGCCTCCTGCACGCCCTGCTTCGCCTCGTCGCTGCGCCAGTGCCGCAAAAACTCATCGCCGTCAGCGCCCTGGGCTGTGGCTAGCTCCGCTAGCACATCACCGTCATCCAGCGGCAGCCCCCGCCCGTAGAAGGCATGCGGCAGCGAGTCGGCAAAGGCGTAGGCCCCCTGCGGCGCAAGCTGCTCCATCACATAAATCGCCCGACACGGCGGCTCCGAATTACTGACATAGGTGCCCTGAGCCAGCAGGCCGTTGTAAAAAGCATCACCCGCTGCAACACCCGCCGTTTGCCGCACCTGGTTCAGCCCATTGATCAGATAGTCGCGCATCACACTAATGGGCTGCACCCGCTCGCCAAGCACCAGCCCGCCGTAGGCCAGTTCCACCGGCAGGTCGGGGTGGGCATCCGTCAGCGCCTGCATGCTGGGGCGAAAAGCAAAACACCAGCCACACAGCGGATCAAAGCCGTAGAACAACGCCTCGTCATTGGTTGTCATGTATTGTTCCTTTTCTGTAGGCGTGAAACGTGAAACGTGAAACGTAAACGAAGGAGACCACGTTCCACGTTTCATTACACCAGTTTCAACTTCACAATCACATAGCCCCGCTGCCGGGCGCGGGCCAGGTCAGCGGCGTTGGGGCTGCCGTCGGCGTCCAGCTTCACCCCGATGATCTGGCTCAACTGTGGTTCGCCCGCCAGCATCTGGCGATAGCCCTCACGCATCTCGTTCTCGTCATTGGTCACATCTGCCGTAGCGCGGCGCTGCTGCCCCCGCAACCAGATGTTCACTGGCACGCCGCCGCGCAGATTCTTCTGCCAGCCGCTGTTGGTGGTGACAAAAAGCGTGTCGCCCACCTGCTTGTAGCCCACGGGAAAGCGGTAGCGCTTGCCACTTTTGCGCCCGGTAAATTGCAACAGCAGCATGCGCCCGCTCAACCGCCCGTGGAGCGGCGAGCGCAGCAGCAGACTCATCAGCGGGTTGACTACCATGTACACCAGGCGCGGCGGGCGGCGGTTTTCCGTTGTTGTGGACGATGTCATTGTTTCCTCATTCTCAGTTAGCAGTTTCCAGTTGGCAGTTTCCAGTCACGCAACGATTTGCATAGGGTTTATGGCGCTCTGCAAACTGCAAACTGAGAACGGTAAACTGCTTCCCAAAAACACCCTTGCATTTCACTCACAACCATGCTATAGTCTAAACGGACAGCTGTCCACTTGCGTTGAAAATTGCGGACAACTGTCCATTTAGTTTCATTGTAGCGGACAGCTGTCCGTTTGGCAAGAGGGATTATGACAGACATTGCTGCAGGCAAGCCCCGCCGCGAACGGCGCGATGCCGCCGCACATCGCCAGCATATTCTCAACGTGGCGCGGGAACTTTTTGCCCGCCAGGGCGTGGATGCCACCAGCATGCACGAAATCGCCCTGGCTGCGGGGGTGGGCCAGGGCACGCTCTACCGCCGCTTTGCCCACAAAGGCGAACTGGCCCAGGCTCTGCTGGCCGACAACACCGGACGCTTTGAGGCGGCCATGCACAGCTACATGGACGAGGCTAGTGCCCGCCCGGCGCTGGAGCGATTGGCGACGGTGTTGATGCGACTGGCCCACTTCAATGAGGCCAACGGCCCGCTGCTGGGGGCGATTGAGGACGCCGCCGCTGGCAGCCGCCGCACCGCGCCCTGCCACGGCCCCCACTACGCCTGGCTGCGGGGCGTGGTGGTCGGGCTGCTGGAAGAGGCCATAGCCCAGGGCGAGGCCCGCCCGGTGGATGTGGCTGTGACTGCCGACCTGGTGCTGGCCCCGCTGGCGATTGATCTCTACCTCTACCAGCGGCGCGACCAGGGCTTTTCGTTTGAACGGGTGACGCAGGCCGTGCAGCAACTGGTGCTGGACGGATTACGAGCGCGAGTCTGAGCTTTACCGCCGAGCACGCTGAGCACGCAGAGTTGATGACAAGATGACAAAGTGACAAGGAATATGTAAATGGCCTATTAAGAAATTTTTGTAGCACTGCCGCACGTTGTCACCCCGACGGAGGAGGGGTCTTCAGCGCACAGCAATGCAGATTCCTCCCTACGGTCGGAATGACAGCGCAATCCTTTGATGGCGAAGAAACTTCCTTTACAACGTAGTAACGTATCCTCCGTGATTCTTGCCCTCTGCTGCTTTTAGCTCTCAGCGTTCTTTGCGTGCTCGGCGGTGAAACAAAAAAGGAGCAATCACATGACAACGACGATGCGGGTGTTGGTGTACGGTGGAACCGGTTCACAAAGCAATGGGATTGTCTGGAATTTGCTGGAGCGGGGCCATCAGCCCTTTGTGCTGACCCGCACCCCCGAAAAAGCCGAGGCCATGCGGCAGGCCGGGGCAACGATTGTGCCCGGCGACATGGGCGACGCGGAAACGCTGCGGGCGGCTAGCCAGGGCATGGACGGGGTGGCGCTGCAAATCCCCTTCTTTCTGAGGAACCCCGCCGATGCGATGGCCTACGGGCGCAACGCCGTGGCGGCAGCGAAGGAAGCGGGCGTGAAGATCATCGCGTGGAACACCAGCGGGCCGACGCCGCCCGCCCGCAGCGGCAACCCCGCCGTGGATGTGCGGATTGACCTGGCTGAGGAGCTACAGCGCAGCGGCGTGCCCCACATCATCATCGAGCCAACCGGCTACATGGAAAACTTTCTCGGCCCGTGGACTGCCCCAGCGGTGGTTGCCGAAGATGTGCTACCTTACCCCAACCCGGCGGAAACGCGGGTGGGCTGGATTGCGTCCGCCGATGTGGCGAAGTTTATTGTGGCGGCCCTGGAACGACCCCAGCTGGCCAACCGCACCTTTCAGGTGAGCGGGCAGGAAAACCTGAACGGCTCCGACCTGGCAGAACGCTTTAGCACTGCGCTGGGCCGCCCCATCAGCTACTACGCGATGGAGCCGGAGGAGTTTGGCGCAGTGCTGGACAAAGTGTTTGGGCCGGGCGCTGGCGAGGCGGCGGCTCAGGAATACCGCAAAGCTCGCACTAACCCCAACCCGCCCACCATGTATTTCGACATGGAGCCGGTGCTGGCGCAGCTGCCCATCCAGATGACCAGCCTGACGGAATGGGTGCGGCAGCACCGGGCAGCGTTTAGCCGGTAGAAGTTATGCCCATAGTGAACAAAAGCGCACCTGTTTTATGGGGACAGGTGCGCTTTTGTTGTTAAATATCATATGTTTCGTGAATTTTTTGTATAATTCTGGTAACAAAAATTGAGTATAATAAGGGGGTCGTTGGTAGTGTTGATACAGCACTCGGTGCCGGGTGAAAACTCATCAGTCAAAGGAGAACGCC
>JALONX010000280.1 GCA_025454695.1 Chloroflexaceae bacterium | reverse complement strand
TATTTCTGGCGTGCTCGGGGTTATTTTTTTATGGGACTGGCTCAGTGCGTGGAATGTGGCCGCAACATGGTCGCAGCCCTGGCTGGTGTTGTTGCTGGTGGCCACGCTGGTGTTGGGCCAGGTGCTCTACGCCGCGGTGGCTCGCCACGATGGCCGCCCGATTGTCTGGCCGGTGACGCTGCTGTTTGCGCTTGGCAACGGCTTTTTTGAAACGCTGGCCTTTGCGCTCAGCTACCGCCTGGGCGAGGTGCTGGGCCACGCCATTGCCAGCCTGGTTGCGCCCCAGGCCGCCAGCGGGCTAGGCTTTGCCCTTGGTATTGTTGGCTTTGTGATTTTTGGCGGCCTTATTCACGGCCTCTTCTGGCTGAAACTGCTGCCCCCCCATCTGGACGACTCGCCCCGCGCACGGGCCATTCGCAAACGCCGCCCGCTGGCGGAAATTGCCCTGGTGCTGGTGTGGAGCCTCTGCTTCTGGCTCTATACCGATATCTGGACCGTCATATTCTTCCACATCCTTGTTGATTTCTTCCTCATGCTCTTTGTTCGCCCGCCCTTTCTGAGCCGCCCTGACCAGACCGCGCCACACCCATGAGGTGCGGCTGCATTTCAGCCGCCCCATTGGCCACAAGCTCGCATGCTTGTTTTCCCCAATATCTGAACTGTAAAGCAAAGTGACCTTATCGGGAACCAGGCTAAAGGCAGCAAAGCTTGCTCCTGAGTGTGCCTAGCAGAACGCACATGCTAGCCTTTCCGTCGCGCTATTTCCGGCGAGAAACGCGCCCTAAATCTAGACGTGCCGCTGACCAACTGCAATCTCCAATCAGTTAAAAAACGTTTGACAGTTGAACAGGTCAGTGCTACAATACACACCTATGCTCAGAGCGTATAAGCACTACGCTCTGAGAGTTCATATCTCTCTGGTATAGCACTCCATAGACGCGGGTCAGGGCGCAACAGGACTATTGACCTGTTACGCGGTAGCGGCATGTATGATACGCTATTAACGGTGTGTAAACGTCTCTACACCGTAAAAGAACCTGAACACCGTACAATGGTGAACAGTTCATTGGCAAGGTTTGTGTACATTTCATGAGTGTGTGGGTCGTGTGTGTGCGAGCGTTATGGGAACGGAAACGCCTGACTGTCTACAACTGGTTACGCGCCGCTGCCCTGCTTTGCCTGGCAAGTGGCGTGCTGTTGGCGACAACAGGATGCATGGAAGAGTTGCAAACAGGTCAGGTACCCGCAGTCCGGCCTGGGTTAGGGGCTTCGTCGCCCTTTGCACCAACACCCAGCCCAACCCCGGTGTTGCCAACAAGTCCGCCAACCGCAGCGGCCAACTCAACGCCAGTAGCAATGGCAACTGCCCCCGCCGACCCTGCTCCCAGCGTGCCGCAGCCCACCACACCGCCAGAACCAATCGCCACCAGCATCCCACCAACAGTTGCGCCACTGCCCACGATTGTGCCGCCACAGTTGGGGCAGCAGACGAACGAAGAGCGCTGGCGGGCACAGCAGCTGAACCGCACGGTCTTCGATCCGCGGCGTACCTTTTCTACAACGGGCAGCGACCTGCTGTGGTACGACCCGGTGAATCAGCAGGCGGTGGTGCTGGGGTCATTTGCGGGTACGTTTGAGGCACAGGCATCATTTGGTTTTCGCGGGCAAAATGGGGCCGAGGCATTGGAAATCGCCTATCCAGTAAATCAGCGTTACATTACGGGTATCTCGCCCGCACTGGTTGAAAGAATCCGCAATGCGGGGTATAATGAGTGGATTGAAACGTTTGTTCTCATCTCACCTGCCGTCTCCGCACGTTAGAAGATGAACAACGAAGCAAGGCAGTGACAAACTTAGCTTTCTACACGTCAATACACGCAGTCAGAGCAGATGAACACATGTCTGCCCTGGCTGCTTTTCGCATTTTTTCTAGCAAAGCAACCATTACACATTTTACATTTCAATTGCTAGTTGTGGTTTGTTCCATCCTGGCTTCGTCTTAAGAAAGGCACGATGATGAGTAGTAGATACCTCGACATGGTGCGTGGTCAGCGGCGGCGCGGCGGTGGTTTTCAGTTCACCTCCAAGTCGCTGCTTGCCATGCTGGCCATTATTGCCATGGGTGGCTCCGCCGTCTATTGGTGGGGCGTTCAAAGTCAGCTTACCGAAAATAAAATTATTGCTGCCGCCTTCACCGCTATTCTGGTGCTGGCCCCGCCGAGCCTGACCAGCTTTCTGATTCCCTGGTCGCCCGGTGGCATGCTGCTGCAAAAAATTAATGCCCGCACCTGGGGCTACACCGTGGTGATTGCAGCGGCGGTGTATCTGATTTACTACAGCTTTGAAATTCAGTATGCATGGTGGCTGGCCCAGCCGGTGGTGGCCAACACCAATCTGGTGCTGCAACAGGTTTTCATCGGTATTATCGGCTTTATTCTGATCCCGGCCCTGTTGTGGACTCCGGTCACCAGCGAAGAGCTGGTAGAGCAGGTGCGCCAGGCCCACCTGGTGAAGCGCTATGAGTTACAGACTCAGGCGGATATTGCCATTCTGCGGGCGACCTTGCTGCGTGCCCAGGAAAAGGCCCTGGTGGGCTTCGCTAATCTGACGGTTGAGGAGCGCGAGGAGTTGGCCGCCGTCATGCGTTCGCTGGTCTCGGGCATTGATACCACCCTGCGCGAGTTGGGCCAGAGTGTGAAAACGGTGAGCGGTGCCACCGTGCCCTTTCAGAGCCTTGATGATAACGACGACATCAAGGGTTACCTGGATTATGTGGCGGATACGTTGATGGACAATGCGTTGATGCCGGGCCGCAGCACCCAGCCACGGGTGCGCATTCCTGAAGGTCTCCAGCGGCAAGAGGAGCAGTACGACGAGCGCCCGACGCGCCAGAACTACCGCCAGACGGGTCAGTATGACCAGTATGACGACGACTATCGTGACGAGCGCAACGGGCGTTATCACAGCAACGGCAACTACAGCGGCAATCGGCGGCTACCTGAGTCCCGGGGGCGGGGCTAGGCGAACTCACAGGTAACTTATGCGTGGCCAGCGTTACAGCACCGATGGCTCACTTCCCGAGCGAGACCTCAACGAACTGGTGGACGAACTCGCCATCCAGCTCCACGAGCGGCTGGGCGAACGGGTTTTTATGCTTCAGCGCCGCGACGTAGCCGAACTGGTGTCGCCGTATATCCACGACCTCGTGCCCGATGACCAGCGGATTGTGCCCTGGATGATCTGGAACCTGTTCCAGGAAGCCCTGGAGATGGAGCGCTAGGTTTATCATATTTGACAGACAGGCGATCTTTCGCGTACAACTATACCCAACTGGACTTTTGGTTCAGTTGGGTATTCTTTTTGCCATTTTTGCCACAGAGGGCACAGAGGACTCAGAGAACCTGCATGCTGCAATTACAACCTCTGTGCTCTCTGTGCCCTCTGTGGCTATTCCGTTTGCATATGCGTATCGGTATTCTCGGCGGCACCTTTGATCCCATCCACATTGGCCACCTGGCCCTGGCGGAAGAAGCCCGCTGGGCGCTGGATCTGGAGCACGTCTACCTGGTGCCTGCTGCCCAACAGCCGCTGAAGCAGAACGGCCACGCCGCCACGCCGCAGCAGCGCCTGGCCATGGTGCAACTGGCCTGCCAGGGCAACCCCCATCTGCACGCCTCCGACCTTGAGCTGCAGCGCCCGCCCCCATCGTACACGGTAGAAACGTTGGAGCAGTTCCGGGCCACACTGGGCAGCAGCGCCGAACTCTGGTTTCTCATCGGCGGCGACGCACTGAACGACTTTCCGCGCTGGTACCAGGCCGAGCGCATTATTGCCCTGGCCCGGCTAGCGGTGGTGATGCGGCCCGGCACCGTTATCAACACGCACGGGCTGGAGGAGCGGTTGCCGGGCCTGAGCGAGCGACTCACCACAATTGAAGGGCCGCAGCTAGAGATCGCCAGCAGCGCTCTGCGGCAGCGCATGGCGCTGGGCCAGCCGGTGCGCTACCAGATTCCCGATGCGGTGCTGGAGTATATTCGGCAGCACGGCCTGTATGGCATCCACGATGAGTAATCGCGAATCACAACAGCTAGAACCAGGCTTACGGGCACTACTGGCCGACACAGCGGCAGCCTGGGGTTTAACCCTGAACGACCACCAACTCGACCAGTTCGGCCTGTATGCCCACGAGCTACGCCGCTGGAACGAACAGGTCAACCTGACGGCGATTACGGACGAAGCAGGGATTGTGGTACGCCACTTCCTCGACTCGCTCTGGTGTGCGCGGGCCTGGGGCGAGCCGCCCGCCCGCCTGGTAGACATTGGCACGGGAGCAGGCTTTCCCGGCCTGGTGCTGAAGCTGCTGCGGCCAACCATGCAGCTCACCCTGGCCGAGTCGGTGGGCAAAAAAACCGCCTTTTTGCAGCACATGGTGGGCCTACTGGAACTAACCGACGTTGCTGTGCTGACGGCACGGGCCGAGGAGCTAGGGCGCGACCCGCAGCACCGCGAACAGTATGACGTGGCCACGGCGCGGGCCGTGGCCGACCTGCGGGTGCTGACTGAGTATTGCCTGCCGCTGGTGCGCGTGGGCGGGCGGCTGCTGGCCCCCAAAAGCGCCGCCGTAGACGAAGAACTGGCCGCAGCTCAGGCCGCCATTAAACAGCTGGGCGGCCAGCTGCTAGCGGTGGAAACGGTGACGCTGCCGGGGCTGGAGCCGCGCCGCATGGTCATCATTGAAAAGGTGGCTCCCACGCCTGCCAGCTACCCCAGAGCCGTGGGCGTGCCTGGGCGCAGGCCGCTGTAGCACATTTTCGATTTGCGATTTTAGATTTACGATTGCCGAACTCCACAGCAGAGCAATTGGGCCTAAGCTTCTCCTCCTGCATACGAACAAAACAAGCCACGAGTCTTCGTTTAAGCCAATAGCGGCTAAAAAATCTCTCTTTAACAGAAACTAAATTATGCAAATGGAGTGATAGTCTATGAGAGATGATGGACATGTGCTAAATCTATTGCTCATCTTTGTTTGCGGCCTCCTATGTGGTCTTGTGGCTGGCGGAACTGTTGCGTGGATGTTCTTTTCATCAACGGCTGTGACACCTCACGTGGTTGAAGCTTATGCCCATACGAATGAAGCGGGCACCGCAATGGGGGTCTTTAAGTCACCGAATGGTGAGATCTTGCGGGTTAACGGTGGCGGTAACAGCTTTGTAATTGGTGACGTGATGAGCCGTGAAGAAGGGGGAGTATGGCGAAATGCAGGTTCTTGGCCAGGCACTGGAAAACCAACCTGCTTGTATTCAACCAGCGGACTTCGACCAATCCGTTTTGCCTACATTGAGGCGGCCCCAACGGCGGGAGGGCCTGGAACAACGGTTGTCGTGTGGCTGGAATGCCTGAGACCGTGATGGAAAATCCTGGCCGACGGGTACTGCGCTAGTTATCTCTCCCGTAACACACCAGCAGCGCCCGCACCGCTTGCTCGGCAACACCCACCACATCAACCGTGCCTGGTTCCAGCATCCATAGCACCGTCAGCCCCTCGTAGATGCTGATGATGGCAACGGCCAGTTCTTCAACATTGATCGCTTGAAGCTCCCCCTGTTCCACACCTTGCTGGATGAGCGCGGCGATGCCACGACGGTACTGAGCATAGGACTGCCGCACCAGCTGTCGGGATGTTTCCTGGCGGGCGGCCAGCGCATGGAATTCAAAGCCGATGCTGAGAAAGGCGGCCTGGGCCTGCATCTCCGCCATGCGCTGGCGAGTCCACTCAAGCAGGCGCACCGCAACGGGGCCTTCAGCCGTTTGCAACGCGGTCAACGCCTCGAAGCTCTGGTCAAAAAAGCGCTTGAGCAGGGCTAGAATAAGTTCGTCTTTGCTTGAAAAGTAGAGGTAAATTGTTGCCTTGGAAAGACCCGCTTGCTCGGCGATGTCTTCCATACGCGTCTGGTCGAAGCCGCTGCGGGCAAACACCAGCAACGCGGCGTCCAGAATTTGGGGAATGCGTTCGGCCCGCATGTCTGGCCGGGGCATAGTTCGCTCCTGTGACAGATTTCAGATTGGCTGATTGCCTTCGACAAGCCCTTCGACAGGCTCAGGGGGGGCCTCAGGACAGGCAGATTGCAGATTGAACCAGCATTGCAACGTGAGACTGTTCTCGATAGCTGGCTCAACGCATCTGCAAACTGCTATGATTTACACAAGTTACGCGGTCGTGAACAAGCATTTGGATCGCGACGGGCGCGAACGCACGCGAAACGCGCGAAAGACCGTCATCTTTCAGGGCTTTCGCGCGTGTTCGTGGGTTTCGTGTTCCAACGCCTGCTTACCGCGTACCTCGTGTGATTTACTCGTGGGCATGATACAAGAAGTACGCCGCGCCCTGTTGCAGCGCCATGTGGCCCGTCAGCCTGTAGCCAAAGCGACGAAAAAAGGCCAGGTTGGGCGGGCGCGTTGTTTCCAGCCAGATGCCGACGGAGGCGGGCTGCATGTGGCTCCACTGGCGCACCTCCTCAAGCAGCCGGGCGGCGTGCCCATGCCCACGGTAACCCTGGTGAACAGCGATAAATTCTAACACCACATGGGGCCGGGCAGGGCGATACCCCTGCCGTTGCCGCTCGTGCCGAGCCGTGCGCCCCACCACGGCCCACCCGCAGCGCAGGCCCACCGCCACCACCCAACGCAGCCAGGCCCCAAACGCAAACGGCCCGCGCTGAAAGGTGGCCAGCGCCAGGCCGACAATCTCCCCGCCAGCAACCACGACCCAGGCAGGCTGCCCGGTGGCCAGCTGCAAGCGCAGCGTCGCCAGAAACCAGGCGGTCAGCGCTTGTCGCTCGTGAGTCTCGGTTTTCCCCGTGCAGATGGCCCGCATGCCCACATCGTCCGCAAAAGCGTCGGTGAGCAAGGTTGCCGCTGCCGAGAGGTGGTGCGGACTTAGGGGAAGCAACGCCGCGCTCATACGAGGCGCTCCTCGTCGGGCCGAAACGGGGCCTCCTTCAGCAGGTGGCAAATCAGCAGTTTCAGAAAAAGCATCGGCACCACCCATTCCAGTCCGGGCGTTGGCGAGGCTAGCAAGTTGAGCAACAGTGCCAGTGTATAACAGAAAAAGGCGACAGGCCGCTGAAGATAGAGTGGTGTGAACAGGATCAGCACGGTCGCCCCAAGCAGATAGGCATAGAAGAGCAGAAAAAAGCCCCACGTAAAGCCGGGAAAAAGCCACACCAGCAGCGCCAGGTGCAGACCGTGGGGCAGCACAAAGGCCAGGTGGTGCTGCCAATGCTGGCCCTGGCGATGGTACCAGC
>JALONX010000279.1 GCA_025454695.1 Chloroflexaceae bacterium | reverse complement strand
CTCTTTCATGAGACTCATTGCAAGTAACCCTTAACCTTAATCCTTAATCCTTAATCCATCTCTTCTTTGAGACTTACTGCAAATAACCCTTAACCCTTAACCCATCTCTTCCATGAGACTCACTGCAAATAACCCTTAACCCTTAACCTTCATCACAATGTACGACGATTACTTCGCTAAGGCCCATGAATTGACGCTGGCTGGGGTGCCATTTGCTACGGCGCTGGTGGTGCGGGCCGAAACGCCGACCTCGGGCAAGCCGGGCGACAAAGCGATTATCACTGCCGATGGCACCATGTACGGCTGGATCGGCGGGAGCTGCGCCCAGCCCACGGTGGTGCGCGAGGCCCAGCGGGCGCTGCGCGACGACGCGAGTCGTTTTATCCGCCTCTCGCCCGACCCGTCGCAGCAGCCGCCCCGTGCGGGCCTGGTGGATGTGGCGATGAGCTGCTTCAGCGGCGGCACGCTTGAAATCTACATCGAGCCGCAGCAGCCCCGCCCGCGCCTGCTGGTGGTGGGGGGCTTGCCGGTGGCGCGGGCGCTGGCAGTGTTAGGCCAGGCGATGAACTACCATGTGCTGCTGGCCGACCCTGACCACATGGGCGAGCCGCCGCCCTACGCCAGCCAGGTGATCGCCGATTTGACCACCCTGACAGCCCAGATCAACCTGCACACCGCCGTGGTGGTGGCCAGCCACGGCCAGTACGATGAGCTAGCCCTGGAACAGGTGCTGTCCTCCAGCGCCTTCTACATCGGACTCATCGCCAGCCAGCGCCGAGCCGGGGCGGTGCGCCGCCACCTGGAGCAGCAGGGCCTCAGCGCCGAGCAGCTGCGCCGCTTCAAAGCCCCCGCTGGCCTCAACATCGGGGCGCGGCGCGGCGACGAGATTGCCCTCAGCGTGATGGCCGAGATTGTGCAACGGCGGCGGCAGGCGTTGGAAGGGACGGCGACGGGCGATAGCATGTTGCTGGAGCTTGGCCCGGCTCGGCCCAGCGCCTCTTGCCCCGTCTGCCACATGGTGGTGGATGTGGCGAGTGCCAAATACCAGCTTGAGTACGAGGGGACGACCTACTACTTCTGCTGCCCCGGCTGCCGCTACAGCTTCCGCGAAAACCCGGCGGCGTTTGTGCCCATCGCCAAAGAAGGCATTATATAGCTCTCGCAAAGGCGCAAAGCTCGCGAAGGATCATAGACGAATGTCTTCAAGCGACTCCTTTGCGCCTTTGCGGCTTTGCGAGAGACTTTTCAGATGTTCTAAAACAGCGGCATACCACCGGGCCGGAAGAGAAAATCGCCTGCGTAGCCCCTGGCCCACTCCTCGCCGAAGAGCTTGGCCAGAAAGGGGTGGCCGGGGTTTTCGGCATGGTACTGCTCAAAAAAGCGGCGCTGCGTCGCCAGGGTCTGGGCCGGGTCGCCGTGGGGCGTGGCGCTGCTAGCCAGGGCCATGTAGGAGTCCCAGTAGCTGCTGAAGGCGTCAAACACTTCGGACTCGCCCACGGCCTGCTGGGGGCGAGCGTGAATAGCGTAGGGCGACAGCCACTGCTCGGCCCACTCCGACATGTCGGCCATGGGCGGGAAGTGGGTGTAGCGGGGGTGAATGGCGGCCAGCGCCTCGGCGTAGGGCTGCTCGGCCATGGGAATCCAGTCCAGCGCCAGCATGGAAACGCTGCCGTTGATGCGGAACACCTCGACGCCGAACAGCGGCAGGTCAAACTGCGGTGCGGGCGTGGCCAGGGCAGCGAAAATCTGAGTGCGCTCGCCGACTTCCATGGCGAGGGCGCGTACCCAGGCCAGCGTGGGCGTTTGCCAGGCCCAGCTGTGCAGCGTCACGGGCTGGTCGCGCATGGTGCCGCGCCGCTCGGCCCACTCCGGCGCGAGGGCCACGGCGTGGGCGTTGGGCGTGGCTTCCACCGCCGTGCGGGTGGCGTGGAGCATATCAATCATCAGGGACGTTGCGAGAGCGTGCATATTCAACCTCCAGCTTCATTCGTGGTTAGAGGTTAGTATAGCCCTGGCCATTACCAGGGTGAAGCGGAGGGGAAGAAGAAATTGCCTCGCATCAGCCAGCGAATGATGGAGTTTTACATGTTATTCAACCACCGCACGTCACGCAGGGGCGCAATGTATTGCGCCTTTTGTCAAGCCACCGAATGAATTCGGCGTCTGAAAGCCGCAAACACGCTCAAGCGTGTTACTCCAATGCCATGCATAGACCGTCAGCGTGACTCGTCGAGATTCACCGATATACAGTGTAGCGACGCCCCGCCGGGGCGTCGCTACACTGCGGACTTTGTATTCAACGCAAACACATGGGCAGCAGTGAAGAACAGATGTTAGCGATTAAGCGGCAGCCATGCTGTCAGGCGGGAGCGCGGCTCCCGCAATCCAAACGTGCGCCAAAGCTGCCAAGCATGACAACTCATCTCCAACAGCTCATTGCATCACTTGATGAACTCGTTGGTGAAGGCCGTGTTCACATCCACCGCTTGCCGCAGCAGCGGTTCGCCGGTCTGCTGTTTGGTTTCGCGCATAAACTGCTCGGTCTTCGTCCAGCTTTCCACGTCGGTGTAGCCCAGGCCGTTGGCGGTGGTTTTGTCGTTCTGCCAGTAGGGCAGCGATTCCTGCAACACCGTGCGCTGCAACTTCGGGTCGCCCAGGCGGGCCTCAGGAATCTGCTTCAGGCTGAGTTGGAAGGCCTCGTCGGGGTCGGCCAGCGTGTCGGCGAGGCCGCGCAGACTGGCCTGCACAAAGCGCCGTACCAGGTCGGGGTTCTCGCTGATCAGCTGTTCGCTGGCGATGATGCCGTTGGAGGCCAGCGGAAACGAGTCGGCCACGCGGATGGCATTGATCTGCTGGCCTTGCTCGCGCAGCAGCACTGGCTCGTTCATCGCATAGCCGGTGGCGACTTGCACCTTGTCTTGCAGCACTGCCTCGGCCTGGGTGAAGCCAATCTCCTGCACCGTCAGGTCGCTCTCCTGCATGTCGTTGGCGTAGAGCGTGGCCAGCAGGGCGTAGTAGCTATCGCCAAAGCGGCCCGGAATGCCCACCGTTTTGCCCTTCAGGTCGGCCACTGTCGTAACATTGTTGCTGGCTTTGCTGAAAAATACCACCGGGAAGGACTGGTAGATCGTCCCCACCGTCTTCACGGGCAGGCCCTGCTGGCGGGCCAGCAGCACCGAGGTGGCTCCGGCCATGGCGAACTCCACCGTGCCCTGGGCCGTGCGCTGCACTACATCGGTTTCAAAGTTGTAGTCAAAGGCCACATCAAGGCCAGCGTCGCGGTAGTAGCCCTTTTCGGCAGCCACGTAGAAGGCCGCAAACTGCACATTGGGAATAAACGGCAGCGCCATCGTTACCCGTTGCAGGCCGCTGTTAGCCGCCGACGCCGGGGGGGCAGTGGCAGCGGCGGGCGCAGCAGGTGCGTCAGACGCGGGGCTAACCCCATATTCGTTGCCAGGGCTAGCTGTGTTGCTGGCCCCGCCACCACAGGCCGCCAGCAGCAGCGGCACGATCAGAAGCAAGAGCAATTTACGGTACATATCCAACCTCCATACACGAAAAAGGATATAGCTGCACAACCGGCACCATGCAAAGCACCGGCAGGAACCAACGAAGCATGTAGAAACCAGCTCAGGCGCTAGCGTGCTGGGCCTGGACTAAACTTTCGACATACTTGGCGATGATGTCTACCTCCAGGTTGACCACTGCGCCCACCTGTTGCTGCCCCAGAATGACGGCGTGTTGGGTATGGGCGATCAGCGCAACGCTAAAGCTCTCTTCGCCCCGGCCAGCCACCGTCAGACTGACGCCATCCACCGCGATGTAGCCCTTTTGAACGATGTAGGGCATCAGGTGGCGCGGCACCCGAAATGTCACCATGCGGGCTTCGCCGTCAGGCTCGATCTGTGCAATCGTGGCAACATCATCTACATGCCCTTGCACGTAGTGGCCACCGAAACGGCCATTGGCGGCCAGCGAACGCTCCAGGTTCACCGCGTCACCGGGGCGCAGGCGGCCCAGGTTGGTGCGCCGCAGCGTCTCTGGCGAGGTGCCCACGCTGAAGGTCGTCGCATCAAAGGCTGTCACCGTCAGGCACACGCCATTGACGGCGATGCTGTCGCCGAGTTTCGCATCGGTACAAACCATGGAAGCCCGAATCAACAACGTGTTGTCGCGCTCGTGGCCCTGGTGGGCAGCAATGACGGTGCCCATCTCCTCAACAATGCCTGTGAACATGGTTATGCCTCCCACCGCACCAGCGCCCGTTCCAGCAGCGTTGCCAGCAGGTAGAAAAACAGCGTGAGTCCGGCCAGCGTCACCAGCGCAACGAAGATCAGCGGCGTATCAAACAGGCCACGGGCGATGTTGATCAATGCGCCCAGGCCTTCGCGGGAGGCCACAAACTCGCCGACGACGGCCCCGGTGGTGGCCAGGGCCAGGCCAGTGCGGATGCCGCCAAACAGCACCGGCAGAGCCAGCGGCGCTTCCACATACTTAAGCATCTGCCAGCGGCTGGCCCCGCTGATGTGGGCCATTTCGCGCAGTTCGCGGGGGATGTTGCGCAAGGCCAGAATGGTGTTGATCAGCACCGGAAAGAAGGTGATCAGGGCGGCAACCAGGATGCGGGAGCGCAACCCCGGCCCCGACCAGAGGATCACCAGTGGAGCCAGTGCTACAATCGGCACGGCCTGGCTGGCGGCCAGCAGCGGCGCGAGTGCCCGTTCGAGCCAGCGCACATGGGCCAGCAGGTAGCCCAGCACCGTGCCCACCACCAGGGCCAGGGCAAAGCCACCCAGGGCGGCGCTCAGCGTGGCAGCAGTGTGAGTCCAGAGCACGCCGCTGGCAGCAGCACCGAGCCAGCGTTCCACCACCAGGGTTGGGCTGGGCAGCACAAATGGCGGGTAGCCAGTGGCCGCCACCAGTGCCTGCCACAGCAGCAGAAAAAGCAGCACGCCGGAAGGAAGGGCCAGCCAGCCCCAATCGCGGCGTCGGCGCTGACGGGTGGGCAGTTCTGGCTGGGCCACATCGGCAACCCGTGGGCGGGAAAGTGTTTGTTGCATATCGTTCTCCTGCACAACAAAAAACCCCAAAGCGCAAAAGCACTTCGGGGCAACGCATGCAACGAATAGCACCAGAAAGCGGGAGTCGCAAACGACTCGCCGATACTGCCTGAAAACGTCCTTTTTGTAGCTCTCGTAAAAGCGCAAAGCCGCCAAGGAATTGCATACGGACTTTCGTGTGCGATCCTTTGTGAGCTTTGCGCCTTTGCGAGAGGCTTTTCAGACAGGCTCTCGCTTTTGGCGTGTTGGGAAAGCGAAAACGCAGTGGCAGGATGACTCATCCCGCGCACCGTTGCTGTTCCCTCGTTGACGATCTTCTTTACATCCGGACTGTAACCGTCGGCCCCGGAGTTCCACCGGATCATGCGCGCCTCGCAACGCGCTCGTGGGCTATACCACCGATCGGGAATTTCACCCTGCCCCGAAGATCATGATTGTATTGTGAAGGATAGCACAGGGTGCAGCGGGAGTCAAGAATTAAGAATTGAGAATTGAGAACCAGGAACCGAGAACCGAGAACCCTGTAGGGGCGAACCTTGTGTTCGCCCTCCGAGAACCGAGAACCGAGCGAGGAAAATCAATGACGTAGGGGCGTGGTCTCCGACCCGCCCACAACGTGATGTAATGCAATCAATGGCGTTGCATCGCCGACGGTGCCCCCACGCAACACAATGCATATCAACGCATTGCATCGTAGAGACGCCCCGCCGGGGCGTCTCTACGATGCACATCTGCGAAAACGTTGCATCAGTGCCGTCGGCGCAATTACGCATGACGTATCACGCGCTACGCCTCACCCATCACCGCCCGGCGGGCGCTTCTGCGCAGCCTGAATAATCTGTTGCAAATAGCCTTGCCAGTTGGCCCGGTTGGCCCTGGTGACGGCCCGCACTTTGGCGATGTCACCCTCTTCGCCTGCGTCGTAGGCCGCCGCCAGCGATTCCTGAAAGGTACGGGCCAGATCGGCCACGGCCCGCCGCAGCTCGGCGTTCATCTCCCGCTGCCGTTCCACTTCCGCCCGCAGCCATGCGTTGAGCCGCTGCGCTTCTGCCAGTTGTTCCGCCAGGTCTGTATCAGCCATAGTACGAGTGTCGAGTTGCGAGTTACGAGTTACGAGTTACGAGTTACGAGTTACGAGTTACGAGTTGCGAGTTGATAGTGACACATTATAGCAGCACTACATCATAGCAGCACTGCGTCGGCAACCAATCGTCAATCCGCCTGCCCTGAGCTTGCCGAAGGGTCAATCGTCAATCTCCGGTCTCCCGTCTTCGGTCTCCGGTCTGCCTTCCGTCAATCCAAAATCCAAAATCTAAAATCTAAAATGAATTCTGGTTGCTTCTTCTCACCGCCGGGTGTGCAGATCGCAAGTAATGTGGTGATCGCGCCGCCGTAGCATGACGTGTGGTTCACCATTTCAGAAAGCGGAGAGCGGAGTCAACCATGCGGTTTGTTTTTCTCACCACGCAAGACAGCTACACCCCGGCCCTGCACGAGGCGGCGGCGCTGGTGCGGCGCGAATTTGGTCTTGATGCCAGCGTGGGCGTGTATATCGCGGCCTCTTTGCAGAGTGAGGCGGCCTGGCAGCGGCTGGAACGTGATCTCGGGCAGGCCGATGTTATCTTTGGGGCCATGCTGTTTGGCGAACAACTGGTGCGCCCGCTGGAGAAGTTGCTGGCACAGGTGCAATGCCCCGTCTGCATTGTGATGAGCAACCCGGCCCTGGTGCGCTACACCCATCTGGGCAAGTTCGCCCTGGGCGGGCAGCGTGAGACTGAGAAAGACGAGGCGGAGGCCCACGGCATGCGCAAGTGGATGCAGGCCTTTAAGCCCCGCCACGGCAAGGGCGAAGCGGTGCGCATGCTCAACATTATCCACGGCATGAGCCGCATGTTGAAATATTTGCCGGGCCGCTTCCGCGACGTGCATACCTACATCGCCGCCCACCAGTTCTGGATGAACAACACCCCGCTGAACCTCAAGCGGCTGCTGCTGCTGCTAGCCGAGCGCTACATCCCTGGCTACAAAGGCCGTTTGCCGGTGGAGGAGCCACAGATCTACCCCGAACTGGCGATTGTGCATCCCGATGCGCCCCAGCCCTTCGACGACCTTAAGAGCTACCAGAAGTGGCGCAGCAAGCACTTCCGGGGCAAACCGAGTATCGGTTCCATCGGCCTGCTCTCGCTGCGGGTGATTGTGCTAGGCGGCAATATTGGCCATCTCAATGCCCTGGTGCGGGCACTGGAAGCCCGTGGCGTTGAGGCC
>JALONX010000278.1 GCA_025454695.1 Chloroflexaceae bacterium | reverse complement strand
AAATGAAGGAAATAGGCTCTGGAAACGTCGGGTAATTTCCCTTATTTCCCTCATTTCCCTTGTGTGCAACCGCTTCTCGGTTCCTGGTTCCTGGTTCCTGGTTCTCCCCAAAGGAAAAATAATGCTTGCAGATGCGATTGCCCACTATCACAGCCTGCTTGAACCGGCCATGGCCCGCGACTCCTGGCAGCGACTCAGCGAGGAGATGCGGGCTAATCAGCTCTACTTTGGTGACAAGCCCCTGGCCACCGTGCTGCGCCCCCGCCTCATTACCCAACCCCAGTATGAACTGCTGCAACGCGGTGTTGGCACCGTGGCGACGGCGGCCCGCAAGCTGGCGGCGGCGGCCCTCGATGGCGGCGAACTGGCCAATGCCCTGCGGCACGGGCTGCGGCTCACGCCCCAGGAAGACACGCTGATCGCCATGCACCCCGGCTACCTGGAACCAAGCGCCCACTCGCGCATGGACACCTTTCTCACCGTGGACGGCACCTCGCTGCAATTCGTGGAATACAACGCCGAAAGCCCCGCCGCCATCGCCTACGAAGACATGCTCAGCGCCGCCTTTCTCACCATGCCAGTGATGGACGAGTTTAAGAAGCGCTACAGCGTCAGCAGCCTGCCCGCCCGCCACCGCCTCTACCAGACCTTGCTCGACTCGTGGACGGAAGCGGGCTGCCCCGGTGGCGAGCCGCTGGTGGCGATTGTGGACTGGAGCGGCCTGCCCACTGCCACCGAGTTCGTGATGTTCAAAAACTACTTCGCTGAGCGGGGCCTGAGCGCCGTCATCTGCACACCGGATGCTTTGCGCTTCCGCGATGGCACGCTCTACGCCGTGGATGGCAACGGCGGCGAGACGAAGGTGACGATTGTGTTTAAGCGGGTGCTGACCAGCGAGTTTCTCACCTACTACGGCGACGAGGCCCTGAACCACCCGCTGGTGCAAGCCTACGCCGCCCGTGCCTGCATTATCGTCAACTCGTTTCGGGCCAAGCTGCTGCACAAAAAATCAATCTTCGCCCTGCTGACCGACGAGCGCTTCCAGAACGACTTCAGCGCCGACGAAGTGGACGCCGTGCAGCGCCATGTGCCCTGGACGCGGGTGGTGGAGCCTGGCCCCACCACCTACCAGGGCGATGCGATTGACCTGCTGACCTTTACCCGCAACAACCGCGACCGCCTGCTGCTCAAGCCCAACGATGACTACGGCGGGCGCGGCATCACCATTGGCTGGGAGAGCAGTGCCGACGAGTGGGACGCCGCCCTGAAGGCCGCCCTTGAATCGCCGTTTGTGGTGCAGGAAAAGGTAACGATTGCCTACGAACCCTACCCAGCCCTGGTTGATGGGCAGGTCGTCATCGGCGAGCGGCTGGTGGACAGCGACCCCTTTCTGTTTGGTAGCCAGGTTGAAGGCAGCCTCTGCCGCCTTTCCACCGTCACCTTACTGAACGTCACCGCTGGCGGCGGCAGCACCGTGCCGATGTTTGTGGTGGGGGAGCGGTAGCCCGCGCAGGCAACGCAGAGACGCGGAGGCGCAGAGACGCGGAGGGTGAAATGAAGTTGGCTGATAATGAACCGGAACAACCGGAACTAATTCTCAGAAATGACTCGCTACGTTCTGCCCTCCAGAGCACCTATTTTGAAATTTACACCAAAATGGGGTCAATACGAGGATGTCTTGCGCTTCTTATAAAAGCCATAGATCAGAAAGAATCGATTGCACTGCTTACCAGTATGCAACAACTGCTTGTATTTTCCAATTCAGGTTCTCAAGAAGCATTTTGATTTTGAGCAACCTGTTCTTCCAAATGAAACAGAGCGTGAAGACATCGTTCAAACACTCCGCCAACTCATCACACCGATTATTCAATGTGGCCAGGAGCTGCAAAGAGGCACGGCTCAACTCCAACTTCTCCTGCAGAACTCACCTCACGAAAGTATAAAAACGGTGCTACCTATTCTGGAAGCAACGGTGTCAGACTTGTTGGCATATCTCCAACTCATTCAGACTGTCTTGATTGAACGCATTCGCAATCAGGAATGAGTGTAACGTTCTTTTCCATTGCATGCAGTCTAGAGCCATGGTATGCGCAGCTCTTTACAAAATTACGCAGTACGCAGCACGTTTCACGTTTCACGTTTTACGCAGCACGTTTCACGTTTCATACTTCACACTTCACGTTTCACGTTTCACATTTTACGCAGTACGCAGCACGTTTCACGTTTCACGTTTCACGTTTCACGTTTCACGCATTGCCTCCACCGCTTGATAGCGCTATAATAGCCCCACACAGGATTGCCACCATCAGGAGTTGTTATGCCGCAACGCCTTGCCGAGCGTCTCAGCCAGGTGCGCCAACGCCATGTGGTTGGCCGGGCCGAAGAGTTGGCCTTCTTCAAAGACGCGGTATCCCAACATGAGTTGCCCTTTTTTGTGCTGCACCTGTGGGGGCCAGATGGCATTGGCAAAACCACCCTTCTCGCTGAATACGGCAGCTTCTGCGAGCAGATCGGCTGCCTATGCACCACGCTGGATGGACGGGCGATTGAGCCGTCGCCCACGGCATTTCTGCGGCAGCTGGCCCAGCGGCTCGGCTACGAACACGACGAATCGGCCCTACCGCTGTTGAGTGAGAGCAACGAGCGGCGCGTGCTGCTGATTGACAGCTACGACAGCATTGCCGCCCTTGATGGCTGGATGCGTGATCATTTTCTGCCCCAGCTGTCTGACCAGGTGTTTGTGGTGCTTGCCAGCAGCGCCCCACCCGCGCTCGACTGGCGGGCCGACCCGGGCTGGCGCAGTGTCATGCGCATTCAGCAGCTGCACAACTTCAGCGAGTCCGAAAGCCGCATCTACCTGGAGCAGCGTGAGGTGCCCCCGGAACAGCACCAGGCCGTGCTTGAATTTGCCCACGGCTACCCGCTGGCACTTTCGCTGATTGCCGACCTGTTTGCCCAGCGGCGGCAGGTGCAGTTCCGCCCCGAAGCTGCGCCGGACATGATGAAATCACTGCTGGCCCAGCTGGTGCAAAAGGTGCCTGGCCCAGCCCACCGTGCGGCGCTGGAGGCATGCGCCAGTGTCAACCTGATGACCGAGGCCCTGCTGGCGGCTATGCTGAACATGCCCGATGTGCATGAACTGTTTGACTGGCTGCGCAGTCTCTCGTTTATCGAGTCGGGGCCGCAGGGGCTGCTGCCCCACCGCACGGTGCGGGCCGCCCTGGATGCCGACGTGCGCTGGCGCAACCCGGAATGGCACGCCGAACTACACCGCCGGGCGCGTGCCTACTACACGGGCCGCATGAACCATGTGCCCGCCCGCCAGCAGCAGCATCTGCTGTTTGAGCTGATCTATCTGCACCGTAACAATCCGGTGGTGCGGCCATTTTTTGAATGGCAGCAAAACCCTTCCTTGCTACCCGAGCCAGCCCGCCCCGACGAATGGCCCCAGCTGCGCGGCTGGATTGCGACTCACGAGGGTGATGAAGCAGCCAGTTGGGCTGATTTCTGGTTTAGCCGCCAGCCTGACCATGTGCTGGTGTTTCGCGGCAACGGCGGCCAGCCTATTGGCATGCTGCTGACTCTGGCCCTCGACCAGGCCACCACCGACGAACTGCTGGCCGACCCGGCGACGACGGCGATATGGAGCTACCTGCAACGCTACGCGCCGTTGCGCCCCGGCGAAAAGGGTACGCTGTTTCGCTTCTGGCTCGATGGCACAAGCTACCAGGCGGTATCGCCCGTGCAAAGCAGCATTTTCCTCACTATGGTACGCTACTACCTGACCACGCCCGGCCTGGCCTTTACCATGTTGCCATGTGCCGACGCCGACTTCTGGACGGGCGTGTTTGCCTATGCCGACCTGCACCGTTTGCCAGAGGCAGATTTTCAGGTGGGCGGGCGCAGCTTCGGGGTGTATGGCCACGACTGGCGCACCACGCCCCCGGCAGCCTGGCTAGAGCTGCTGGGCGAACGGGAAACGGCCACCGAAGCGGTGGCGGCACCAGCTCAGGTTGCAAAACCGGCCCTGGTGGTGCTGAACCAGGCCGATTTCGCCGCAGCTGTGCGCGATGTGCTGCGCGACTTTCAGCGGGCCGACCTGTTGCAGGCCAACCCGCTGGCCCAGGCCCGCCTGGTGGCCGGGCGGCTGGGCACGGGGGCCAGCCCGGCAGAACGGGCCAGCACGCTCCAGGCGCTGGTGCGCGAGGCATGCGCCACGCTGGAAGGGGCGCAACGGGATGTGAAGCTCTACCGGGCGCTGTATCACACCTACCTGCAACCAGCGCCGACCCAGGAGCAAGCCGCTGAGATTCTCGATCTGCCCTTCAGCACTTTTCGCCGCCACCTCAAAGCGGGCATCACCAGTGTGACGGAATTGTTGTGGCAGTGGGAGCTTAACGGATGACTGCGTACTGCGAACTACGAACTACGTACTGCATAATCGGCACTCTACACTCATTGCTCATTGACGTAGTACGTAGTACGCGGTATAACTTGTAATTCGTAACTTGTAATTCGTAATTCATAACTCGTAACTCATAACTCGTATGGCCCACGACATTGCCAGGATTGTTCAGCAGTTATTGGATGCATGGAACGCCCACGATGGCGAGCGGGCGGCCTCCTTCTACACCGATGATTACGAAGGCATAGACGTGGGCCAGGCCACGCCGCAGCGCGGGGCCAGCGAACGCATTCGCATTCTCAACAGCTATGTGCGGGCTTTCCCCGACCTGCATTTCACCGGCGATGTGCTGGTGGAAGGCCAGCGGGCGGTGCTGGTGTGGGTGATGCGGGGCACCCACCAGGGCCACTTCATGCACATCCCGCCCACGGGCCAGCCGGTTGAGGTCAAAGGCGTCTCGGTGCTCACCTTTCGCGGCGACAAGATCGCCCGTGGCCTGAATGTCTGGGATACAGCGGGCTTTCTTCGCACCGTGGGCCTGCTGCCGGAACTCTGAGATTGGAGAGAAGCGCTTGGAGATTGGAGATTGGACACCGTGGCGATAATCTCTCATCGCTAATCTCCATGCACTAATCTCCACTGATTACTTTTTGACCAGCTTTCGGCCTGTTCATGTTGCGGAGTTTCTGGCATAGTAGAACGAGACAACCGCAGCGCTAGCAGGAAACAACGATGAAGCACAACATCAAATCTCTTACACAACAACTTACCGATGCATGGAACCAGCACGATGTAGATAAAATCGTGTCATTTTACGCCCCTGCCTATGTGGGCATAGACGTGGGCCAGGCCCGCACCCAGCGCGGCCCCGAGGACATTCGCCGCAGTTCCAGCCACTTTATCCAGGCCTTTCCCGATGTCTATTTTGCCAGCGACATTGTGGCCCAGGGCGACCGAACAGCGCTGATCTGGCTGATGCGCGGCACGCACCAGGGGCCGCTGATGCGGGTGCCACCCACAGGCCGGGTGGTGGAGTTTCGGGGTGTCTCCATCCTCACCTTTGAGCAAGGGCAGGTTATCCACGGTCTCTACATCTGGGACATGGCGGCGTTTCTGCGGGCGGTGGGCCTGCTGCCGGAGCTGGGGTAAAACAATTGACGATTGACCCTTCGACAAGCTCAGGGCAGGCGGATTGACGATTGACGATTAGCTGCATCTGCACATCAGTACGCAGTACGATGATTGACGATTGACGATTAGCTGCATCTGCACATCAGTACGCAGTACGATGATTGACGATTAACGATTAGCTGCATCTGCACATCAGTACGCAGTACGCAGCACGTTTCACGTTTCACGTAGTAGGCAGCACGTTTCACGTTTCACGCAGGTACCAACGGCAGCACAATCGTAAACACGGCCCCTTCACCAGGGGTACTTTCCACGCTAATGGTGCCACCGTGCTGGTTGATGATGTGGCCGCTGATAGCCAGCCCAAGGCCGGTGCCGTTGGGTTTGGTGGTGTAGAACGGCTCAAACAGGTGCGGCAGGTGTTCCGGCAAAACCCCCGTGCCGGTGTCGGCAATGGTGAGCAGCAGCGCTGAGGGCTGGCCTGCCAGCGCCGGGCGGCACATGGTAGTGACATGGATGGTGCCACCAGCGGGCATGGCGTCGCAGGCGTTGAGCATGAGATTCAGCAACACCTGCTGAAGCTGGTCGGCATGGCCAGTGAGCACGGGCAGGTTTTCCGCCAGTTCGGCGGTGATGGTGACCTGACCCTGGTGCAGATGCAGCTGCATCAGTTCCAGCGTTGTTCGCACCACATCGTTCAGGTTCATCTCCTGCAATTCTTCCGGGCCAGGCCGGTAGAAATCCCGCATGCGGCGCACAATATTGGCGATGCGTCGCAGTTCATTCTGGGCAATGTCGAGAAACGGGCGTTGCGGTGACCCCTTGGGCAGCTCCTGTTCGATGAGAAACAGGCTGTTGCGGGCAGCATAGAGCGGGTTGTTAATTTCATGCGCCACCGAGGCGGCCAGTTCGCCCACGGCAGCCAGTTTGGCGCTCTGCACCAGCTGGGCCTGGGCCACGTTGAGCCGGGCCTGAATTTCGGCCTGCTGGCGGCGGGTGCGCTCCAGGTCGCGCTGCAAGGCCTCGGCCCGTTCGCGCGACTGCCGTTCCACCAGGGCCACCGCTGCCAGGTCGGCCAGGGCTTGCACAAAGGGCAGATCGTGGGGTTGAAAGGCCAGCTCATCCTCAGCACTGCTGATCAGGAGCATTCCCAGGCGCTGCTGGTCAGTGCGCAGCGGCACCGCCAGCATGCAGCGCGGCGGCTCCATGGCATGCCGCCAAAAGATGTCACGCCCGCCTTCATCAAGCTGCTGCACCAGCGCCGCCAGGTCGTCGCCGCGGAGCAACCCGGCCCGGGGCAGCTGCAACAGCCGCCCCGCCGAACCTGACCCCAGGGGGGTACTCAGGTTGGGCAAGTGGGCAACGTTGGCGGCTCGTAGCACCATGCGCGCCTCCTGCGGAAGCGCGAGAAATAGCAACACCGTGGTTGCTTTGGCCATTACTTGCTGTGCTGTCTGCACCAAGACATGAAGCATGGCATCAGTGTCCTGCGTTACCAGCAGGGCGGTGCTCATGCCGAGCAAGGCCCCCAACCGCTCATCGCTTGACAGCGGCTCACAGACATAGTTGTCATGTTGTGTCGTCAATGGGATACCTCAAGAGTGCCAGGAGTCGTGGGACTCGTTCATTCTCCAGGGATGCAGACATCCCGCGATAGGACTATAGCATGCCCGTTTTTACCAGGTTGTAAATGTCCTGACACGGCAAGTTGTGATCCCACAATCTGTTGATGCCAGTTAATCAACCTTTCCCGTATGTGGTGATTTTGCATTTCGACCTGCACACACATGCGGTACCATGAAGGCAGGAATACATCGCAGTATTCTGGCACAACCAATGGGAGGTTGTATGTTCCGGCGTATTCTGGTTGCTACCGATGGTTCGCCGCAAGCAACCCTGGCAGTGCGTGCAGCTGCCGACCTCGCCCGTCGCTACCGTGCTACCGTGACTCTGCTCCACGCCTACCACCATGTTTCTGACCTGATTGGCACACCCTACTACGACCGACTGTTGGAATCGCGCGTGGCAAATGCGGAAGCCCTGCTCAGCGCTGCGCATGCCGAAATCGGCAACGGAGTGGTGGTGGAAACACAACTGATCGAAGGGCCGCCAGCCGCAGCTATTCTGCGGGTGGCCCTGGAAGAAAAACACGATTTGATAGTCATAGGTTCACGAGGTCATAGTCAGCTGGCCAGCATGGTGCTTGGCAGCGTCAGTGGGGCGGTCGCGCAGCGGGCACCCTGCCCGGTGCTGATTGTGCGTGAACTGAAACACGAGGAGTGAGCGATACGCTCAGTGGCGTGTGTGATGAGACGTGAAACGTGAATGTTAGATTTCACGTTTCACGTTTTTTTATACGATACACAAAGCTACGAGCTTGCACACAAGGTTTGCATCAGGCCCCTGGTTTATGCTTCCTCGTCCGTCTCCGAGGGCGGCCACTGTTGAGCGTGGTGAACAATATGCAGAATTGTCACCCGGTTAGTAACCTCATAGATAGCAAGCAAGGGTGTGCGCTGGATGACTAATTCACGGGTGTCCTGCACTCGTCCAGGCCGCCCCACGCGAGGTGTGGCCTCAAGCAATCGCAATGCCCTGAGCACCAGGTCATATTGCTGCTGGGCTGCCTGGGGGTTACGTTCTGCCACATAGGCAATGTAACGGCGCAGCTCATCGCGGGCTTGGATGGCGAGTTCAACCTGCATTTATGCAGACTTTCGGCTGGTGCGAGCCGCATCAATGATGGCGCGAAGTTCATTATCCACTTGTTCAAGTGACACGGTTTCACCTGCCCGCGCTTGCGCTCGGCCCCGCTCAACCGCCTCGATAAATTCCATTTCGCTTTCGACAAATGCACGAATCGCCGCATGCACCAGATCGGGGCGTTTGCGTCCGGTATGTTCGGCAATGGTATCAAGCCTGGCTACCAGCTCATCAGGAACACGTATGTTAACTTGAACACTCATCTTCACCCTCCTTCATGCTCGTAATGCTAGCAGTCCTAGCAATCCTAGCACAGCGAAGCCGGTTTGTCCAAACCTATGACTCCACCCCAATCACCGCCCGCAGACTCGCGGCGCTGCCGGGCGCAACCTCCACCACATCCTCGGCGGCGTTGGTGGTTTCCACACAGAGCATGCGCAGATATTCCTCGGTGACAAAATCGCCCATCTCGCGGGCCTTTGCTTCCCAGGGGTTCCAGACCACGGTGCTGTGGCTGCCTGCCCTGGCGATGCGAATGCGGCGCTGCAACACGGGGTCATCAATCACACAGTCACCGCTGGTGTTGAGGTAGATGCGATCTACGTTCCCATCAATCGTCACCGCCCCCTGCTGCACCTTGCGAGCCTCGTTGTCGAGCTTATCAATATAGGTGACGCCCTCTAGCCCCAGCAACTGCGTCTGGCGCACATCGCCCACCACAAAATAGCTGTGCAGCGCCGCCGTGTAGCGAAAAGGCGTTGTACCAGGATTGTGCGCAACCAGTTCCACCGCCAGCTGGGCACCCACCCGCACCACCAGTTCCAGCCGAAAGGCATGGGGCCAGAGGGCCAGGGTCGCGTCGTTGTGGCTCAGGGCCAGGCGAAGCTCGGTTGCACCGTCGCGGTGGGACGAACTGCCTGCCACCTGCCAGAGCGTGGTGCGCACAAAGCCGTGGAAAGGCTTGCTGGCATCGCTGGGGTGGGCCGCAAACCAGGGCCAGCACACGGGAATGCCGCCCCGCAACGAGGTGCCCGCCGCGTAGATTGCCTTTTCGCTCACAAACAGCACCGGCTCGTGGTTCTGGGGCTGGAAGCGGGCCACATGGCCGCCGTGCAGGCTGATGCTGGCGGTAGCATGCTGGTTGCGAATCTCAGCGAAAGGCAAGCCGCCAGGGCCATCCACAAAACGCAACTGCTCGGCCACGCCAAACTGTTCGTTGAGTCGTTGAATGTTCATGCGTACTCCTTATTCACCGCCGAGCGCACCGAGAGCGCAAAGGGGTTCTTGTAACATCGCACGGCAATAATTTTGCACTGTAGCGCCGCAGAATCTTACGGCGCTACCACGGATTCATCTTCAAGGAGACCGGCACCTTGATCACCACATGTGGATCAGAGGCTAGCACTTGAGCTGCCGGAACCCTCAAGCCACCCTACGTAAAGCAGGAGACCAGCACCATTGGTTGTGTGCGTTGCTCCACGGAGTGGTAGAGCATACGAAAAAAGCAACTTGTAACTCGTAATTCGTAACTCGTAACTCGATATATGCTATGATACCACCGTTTCCTCGACATTTCTCACACACGCACCGAGGCATCACGGCGTTCCGTAGCCCGGTTCGGCCATATCCTTTGTGCCTTTGTGAGAGCCACTGAGAACGGAGAAATTCCATGCTGCACCGCGAGAAGGCCGAGCAGGCCCACGCCCTGCTCCACGAACTTGACCTTGACTGCTGGCTGACCTTTGGCCGCGAAACCGGCGAACGCCCCGATCCCGGTGTGGAGCTGGTGGTTGGCACCAGTGTTACCTGGAATTCGGCCTTTTTGCTTGGAAAGGACGGCACGCGGGTGGCGATTGTCGGGCGTTTCGACACCGACAATGTGCGCAACATCGGCGTGTTCAGCGAGATCATCGGCTACGACGAAGACCTGCGCGAGCCGCTGCTGCACACGCTGGAGCGCATCGCTCCACGCCAGATCGGCCTCAACTACAGCCTGCACGACCACACCGCCGACGGCCTGACCTATGGCATGTTTCTGCTCTTGCAGGAACTGCTAGCGGGCACAGCCTACACCGAACGACTCACCAGCGCCGGGCCGCTGCTGTCGCGGCTGCGCGCCCGCAAAACCCCCAGCGAACTGGCCCGCATCCAGGCCGCCGTAGACACCACCGAGGAGATTATCGCCTGGCTCACGCCGCAGCTGCACCACGGACGCAGCGAGTCCGAGATTGCGGCCCTGGTGCATGGCGAGTTCCGGCGGCGCGATTTGCCCAGTTCCTGGGATTGGGACTACTGCCCCACCGTCAACAGCGGCCCCGACTCGCCGCTGGGCCATGTGCAGCCCCAGCCCAACGTGCATATCGGGCCGGGCCACCTCATTCATATTGACCTGGGCGTGCGCCAGGAGGAATACTGCTCCGACATTCAGCGCATGTGGTATGTGCGCCGCCCCGGCGAGAGCGGCCCGCCAGCGGAGATTCAACGGGCCTGGGACACGGTGGTGCGGGCGATTGAGGCGGGGGCGGCGACGCTCAAGCCTGGTGTCATTGGCTGGGAGGTAGATGCGGTGGCGCGGCAGGTAATTGTGGACGGCGGCTACCCGGAGTATAAACACGCTCTGGGCCACGGGCTGGGGCGGGCCTGCCACGACGGTGGGCCGCTGCTGGGGCCACGCTGGCCCCGCTACGGCGACTCGCCGTTTCAAATGGTGGAGGAAGGCAACGTCTACACGCTGGAACTGGGCATCAACACCGCGGCGGGCTACATCGGCCTGGAGGAAGACGTGGTGGTGACGGCCACCGGCTGCCGCTTTCTGAGTCGCTTCCAGCGCGAACTCATACTCGTCTAAAGCAGCACGTGTTCACCACAAAGACACAAAGGACACAAAGGTACTTCAAAACCTCTGTGCCCTCTGTGTCCCCTTCGACTACGCGGTTCGTGAGCCTGCCTGCCCTGAAGCATTGAAGGGTCGAACGGCAGGGCAGGCTCTGTGGCAAAAACTACCGCGAGAGGCGGCGGTTTAGCTCGTCCGTCAGCAGCGGCAGGATTTCGTTCACATCGCCCACCACGCCGAAGGTGGCCACCCGGAAGATGGGGGCTTCGGCGTCTTTGTTGATGGCGACGATGTTGCGGCTGGTACGCATACCGGCCAGATGCTGAATGGCCCCGCTCACGCCACATGCCACGTAGAGCTTGGGACTCACGGTTTTCCCCGTCTGGCCCACCTGGTGTTCGTAGGGGATCCAGCCCGCGTCTACAATCGCGCGGCTGGCACCGTAGGCCCCGCCCAGCGCCTTGGCCAGTGGCGGAATGAGCTTCTGGTAGTTTTCCGGGTTGCTCAGGCCGCGCCCGCCGGTGACGATAATGGCCGCGTCGGTCAGGTTTACTACGCCGCTCTTGGGCGTCACATTCGTCACCTGCGTCCGAATGTCGGTGGCGGGCAGCGCCGCCTGGAGCAGGGTACCCGTGCGGCCCGGCTGCTCCTTGGCTTCGGCGAAGCTCTGCTTGCGGGCGGCCACAATTGCGGGACGGGCACCACTAAAGGTGATGCTGTTGATCACGTTGCCGCCGTGTGACGGGCGCGTCGCCGTAATCTGACCACCTTCAATTGACACGCCCGTTGCATCCACCGCCACACCCACGCCCAATTCGGCAGCCAGGGCAGCGGCAAAATCGCGCATCTGGAAACTGGAGCCGGTCAGCAGCAGTTCAGGATTGTACTCCTTAATTGCCGCCACCGCCCCGGCCACATAGCCATCGGTGGTGTACTGGCTCAGCGAGCTATCTTCCACCACACAGGCCACATCGGCCCCAAAGGCAAAGGCTCGCTGGGCCAGGCTGCCCGCCTTGCCGCCGACAATCAACGCGCCAAGCTGCTGGCCCATGGCATCAGCCAGTTCACGGCCCTTGCCCAGCAGTTCCCGCGAGATCGCCGCAACGTCATCGTTCACCGTCTCGATAAAAACCCACACGCCAGGCATATATCCTCCTCATGCACAATTGCAGATTACAGATTGCAGATTGCAGATTGGCCGAGCATTCCGACAATCTGCAATCTGCAATCTACAATCTACAATCCTAAATGATCTGGTTCTCCAACAGCTTATCCACCAGCACGCGCACCTTTTCCGCCGAGTCAGCCCCGGCAATCATCTCGCCCTTGGGGCGGGGCGGCGGCGGCACCCGGTTGACGACGTTCAGCACCGGGGCCAGCTCTGCCGCGCTCAAACCGAGGTCGGCAGCTGTCCACACCGGCGGATCAACTTTGGCCACTTTCTTAATCTTCAGCAGCGAGGGGTAGCGGGGCTGGTTAATGTCTTTGATCACACTGAGGACGGCGGGCAGGCGGGCGCTCACCGTTTCGACCACTGTTTCCAGGTGGCGCTCGGCACTCACCTTTTTCGCGGCGGGGTCAACATCCAGCACTTTGCCCACATACGTCACCTGTGCCCAGCCCAGCAGGCGAGCCAGCGAAGGGGCGAACGCGCCGCTTTCGTCGTCGGTGCTATTGCGCCCGGTGATCACCAGGTCAACATCGCCCAGCTTCTTGATGGCCGCAGCGGCCACTTTGGCTGCACCCAGCGTGTCGAGGTGGCCGAAGGCAGCATCCTTAAGCAGCAGGGCGTCAGTGGCACCCATGGCCAGGGCACGGCGCTGCTGTTCCACCCACTCGTCGGTGCCAATGGAAAGCACCGTCAGCTTAC